>CAYLWW010000009.1:0-25992 GCA_964387585.1 uncultured Candidatus Midichloriaceae bacterium | reverse complement strand
ATATGCTATCGATCAAGCCTTTGAATTCTATAATTATCAATTGGAATGACTATATAAAACAAAATTTATTCTTGCAACTCTATAATCGAGGACTCAAAACGGTTCATGGAATTAAGGAAAATATGCATAATAAGTTACTTACTTTACATGAAAAATCATGCTTAAAAAACGCAGTATTATTGAAACAGTGTTTGATTATCTGAAGAATAAGATGACCCTCGTTCATTCGAAACATCGTTCGCCAATTAACGCTCTAGCTCATATCATTTCAACTCTAGTCCCTTACTCTCTCAAAAAATCTAAACCTAAAATTAATTATTATGCTAAAAACCACAACTTACATCATCCAGCTTAAACTCTTATCCGGAATTCAGGTATAATATCTTATGCTATAGTCTGAAGGATTAATTCAGCACAATAATTGAGTTAATATTTTTTTAGCCATAGGTAGGGCGCTTTTTGCTCCCCATTCTCCATGCTCTATTACTACTGAAATTACGAATTTTGGTTCTTTATAAGGAGCTAAGCCAACGAATAAACCATGGTCTTTTTTCATTTCTTCAGTTACTTGTCGTTTTGATACGACTTGAGCTGTACCAGTTTTGCCTATAAGCTCTATATCTTTCATACCAATATATTTGTTATATCCAGTGCCTCCAGGATGATAGAAAGCTTGATGTATTCCAGTTAATATTAACTTAAGATGTTCAAGGTTGATAGACTGTATATCTGGGAAGTATTGTTTTTCTTGAGTGATACTTATTTGAGGTTTTACTTGTTTACCTGTTACAATACGACTAAGCATAGTAGCTAATTGTATAGGAGTAGTTAGCACATATCCTTGTCCTATAGTGGTATTAATTGTATCCCCTAGTTGCCACTCTTGCTTTAGGTAAGATTTTTTCCAGGTTTTACTTGGTATAAACCCTGGATTTTCAAATGGTAATTGTATTTCTGTATGTTTTCCTAATCCTAATATATTAGCGACATTTCCTATATTATTAATACCACTTTTATTACCTTGAACATAAAAGTAGACATTACAAGACTTTGCAATTGCTTTAACGAAATCTACATACCCATGACCATATTTATTCCAGCAATGGAAAACTCGGTCACCAAACCTGTGTTCACCAGTGCATAAAACTTTTTCATTAGGATCGATATTACTAGCTAATATGCTTAATCCAGTTACTATTTTAAATATAGAGCCAGGTGGATAAGCAGTGGAAATAGTTTTATTAATCAATGGTTTATTAACATTGTTTAATAATTCATCCCAATGCATTTTGTTAATTCCATTAATAAAATAGTTAGGATTATAAGTAGGAGATGAATATAGTCCTAATATTTCTCCACTATACGGATTCATAATAGCTACTGCACCCACTAGATTACCCATACTTTCTGATATTATATGCTGTATAGTGGAATCTATAGATAATTTTATATTATTACCTATCTTAGCTGGGGTTGCGTCTAATTGCCTTACTGTATTCCCTAAAGCATCTACTTCTGACTTACTAATTCCTGGTGAACCTTGTAACTCAGAGTCAAAATATTTTTCTAAACCATTCTTACCAATTTGAAATTCTTGGTAATTAGGTATAGATGCGTTCTTTATTTCTTGTTTTGATGGTTTAGAAACATAACCAGTTAGATGACTTAATAAATTATTTAAGGGATATTCTCTTTTCTGGGATTTTCTTATTTGCACACCTACTAAATTTATCTCAAGTTCGATTTTAGAAATATCTCTCCAGCTTAAGTTATCTTGAATTATTACATGATTTCTTTGTTTAACTGATTCTTTTATTGCTTTATCAATACCATAATATGATATATCGCTTACATACCCCAATATAGATTCAACTCGAGCTATTGCTTCTTTGGCATTTTTTATATATTCGTGTTCTATTATTAATTGGTAAAAGATTTTGTTACTAGCTACAGATATTCCATTTCTATCAGTAATTAAACCTCTAATAGGCGGTATTATTGATAGCTTTATACGATTTTTATCGGATAACGTTGAATATTTATCTGATTCTAATGCTTGCAGGTAATAGAATCTTGCTCCTAAACCGCCAAATAGCATTAATTTAAAACTTCCTAGTATTGCCATTCGGCGAGATAAAAGCCTATATTTTTTATTATCATCTCGCATTATGGGTAATTTTTTATTATGACTTTTTATGTAAGTTTAGAAATGTGAATCATTTTCATCTTTAATTGAAAATTGCTTAATCTGTACTCTATCTATTCTAAATTTATCCATTTTCACTACTTTAAATTCCCACCCCATGGCTTGAAAAGTATCTCCAGTTCTAGGTATAGTTCCTAGTTGTTTTAAAATAAAGCTAGCTAATGTTCTATAATCTTCATCTTCCTCTCCTGGAAGTGATGTAAGGTGCAGTTGTTCCATGATTTCTTCAATTAAGATATTTCCATCGACAATATAAGAGCCATCTTTTTTCCTTATAATGCCAGGTTTTTTACCTTCCATTAATATTGCTATATCGCCCACAAAAGTTTTTAGAATATCGTTGAAAGTTACTAATCCTTCTATATCTCCGTATTCATCAAGTACTATAGCGATTTTGGTTTGTTTTTCTTTAAATAGCTCTATTAATTTTGTTACTTTTGCTACTTCGGGTATGTATAAGACTTGAAATTGGCCTGCTATTTCTTCTAAATTAGAGTTGGTTATAGTTAACTTATTAAAAAGTTTTTTGATTGGTATTATACCTATCAAATTGTTAAGTTCGCCATTAATTACAGGAAAATAATTGAATTGGTGTTGTTTTAGCTTATTGACGTTGACTTGTTCGCTGTTACTAAGGTCTAACGATATTATTTTGTTACGTGGAGTCATTATGGCTCCAACTTGCATATCACTTAAATTTACTAAACGTTTAATCATATCTCGTTCAGTTTTATCTAATGTTCCAGAATTTTCTGCTTGATTAATTAAGAATTTAATTTCTTCAACTGAGACATGAGCATCATTATTTTTGATTCTAAATATTTGAATCAAAAATTTAGTTGATCTAGTAAGTACCCAAATTAAAGGGTATAATAGCGTTATAAAAAAATACATTCCATAAGATACTCGAGCGGCTATTTTTTCTGGGTTCAACATAGCTATACGCTTAGGGACTATCTCACTAAGAACGGTAAAATAAGTGATAACCAGTATTGATAAACTATACCCTATTACATGGCTATATGCTGCTAGATAAGGAATATCATGTAATAAAGATGAAACATGCCCTGTAATTGTGGTACCTCCAAATACTCCAAGTAATAAGCTCATTAAGGTTATTCCTATTTGTACCGTGGATAAGAATAATTCTGGTTGCTGGGTTAATTTTATTGCTTGTTTACTACCTAATGTTCCTTTATGTAGCATTTTGTGTAGCTTAGGCTTAGCTGCAGTTAATACAGCTATTTCTGATATCACAAAAAAAGAATTAATAGCCATTATCACTATAATAGCTATTACATCGGTAAGAAATGAATTGTTAAACATTAATTTCAGTGTTTATAGGCTTTAAGTTTTTATCTATTGCTATGCGGTCATCAAAAACAAATAATTTACCTTCCCATTGGCTATCTTGGCCTTTTTTATCTTCAAGATATTGCAATATGCCTCCACGAAGGTGATAAACATTTTGAAATCCTAATTGTTTTAAATAAGCTGTTGATTTTTCACATCTAACTCCTCCGGTACAAAACATTCCTATCTTCTTATTAAAACCTTCCTTAAAAAGATTATTTTTGATCCAAGTTGTTAAATCTGAAAAGTTATCAGTTTTAGGGTCTATAGCCTTTTTGAATGTACCAAATGTGATTTCATAATGATTGCGGCAGTCTATCAAAATTGCTTCATTACTATCAATTAATTTATCCCATTCTTCAGAATTTAGATATTCACCAGTGTTTGTAATATCTAGATTACTTGCTTTAAATGACACTATCTCTTTCTTTAATCGTACTTTCAATTTATTAAAAGGCAAGTAATTCGTATATGTTTTGCGCAATTTTATTGCAGCAAATTCCGGGATACTTATTAAGAAGTCATAAAATGAGTTTATTGATTCTTCTGTTCCGCTTAAAGTGCTATTAACACCCTCGCTAGCGATTAGTATCGTTCCTTTTATTTTTAATTTGCTGCATGATTTTAGTAATGCTGTCCTGATTTCTGTTAAATTTTTTAATTCTACAAAGTGATAGAATGTCATTACCGCATAGTTATCTTTCTCTTGTGAAAGTTTTTCTAAAGTACTCATATTATTTCTAACTTAAGGGTTGCCTATAAAATTTCACTTGCTATTATAAACAGTTGCTACACTTTATAAAGATTTTATATTAACAATGTAAACAATGTTAATTATTAGTTAATTTAGTGTAATTCATTTGCCATTATACTAGTTAGATTATATTTACATAGTAATTTTTTATGTTACTAACTAATAAAATAATAATAATTCAATTTCACCTGATAATTAATGAAATTAGCGTTTAGTTTTAATTGGCTTAAAAAGCACCTAAATACCAATAAAAATTTGCAACAAATTATTGAAATTCTTGATAATATTGGGTTAGAAGTAGAAGGTATTATAGATAATAGTGAATTATATTCAGACTTTATTATAGTTGAAGTTACAGCAGTTACTGCTCATCCTAATGCTAATCAATTAAATGTATGCACTATTAATAAAGGTGATGAAACCTTAGAAATAGTTTGTGGCGCTAGTAATGTATATGAGGGGATGAAGACGGTATTAGCTCCTATAGGGTCTTTAATTCCTAGTAACGGATTAAGAATTAAAAAAACCTTAATTCGAGGAGTAGAAAGTAATGGAATGTTATGTTCAGCCGAGGAGTTATCATTACCTAAAGGATTATTGAAGTTAAAAGAGAATGATGATGGAATTATTGAATTGCCTTTAGACGCTCCTGTTGGTGAAAGATTTGCCATATATAGCAATTTAAATGATGCTTTATTAGAGATTAATTTAACTTATAATCGACGCCAAGATTGTGCTAGCGTTTTCGGTATAGCTAGGGATTTAGCAGCTGCTAATGCAGGAGAGTTATATTTAAATGATGTGATAACAGATAATTTTAATTCAGAATCATCTGTTCAGGATGGATTTAAAGCTGTTATTAATGATTTAGAAAATTGTAATGAGCTTTATTTATGTAGCATTAATAACATTGATATTTCTAATTCCATAGAATCTACTGCTTACTTAGAAATTCAAAATTTACTATCAACTATAGGGCAACAGCATGATAATCCATTAGTTAATATCTCTAACTTTGCTATGTTTAACTATGGTCGCCCTAATCATATATATGATGCTGAAAAAATAAAGGGAAGTATCGTAGTAAGACACTCTGCTGAGAACGAGCATTTTATAGCCTTAGGTGGAAAAGAACATTCTCTTCCTGCTGGCATTACTGTGATCGCTGATAGCGAAAAAGTATTGTCTATAGCTGGTATTATAGGGGGTGAATTAAGTAAAGTAGATATATCTACAAAAAATATTATAGTAGAGGTTGCTAATTTTAATCCTTCAGCAATTGCTTTAGCTTCAAGAAAACTAAATATTAACACTGAATCAAAGTTAAGGTTTGAAGGTAGGATAGATAGCGGTAATTCTGAGTTTTTTATAAAGCATTTAAGCCAATTGATACTCAAATGTTGCAAAGGTAAAATAGCTAACTTAACTAAAATATCAGGATCACCTTTGACTAGTGTTACAGAGTTAACATTTGACTTTAATCTTTTCGATAAATTTGCAGCTTATGATATAAGTCAAGAAGCGGCTATAGCAATACTTAATAAATTAGGTTTTAAGATAAAAATCTTAGAAGATAATAGTAAATGGCATATTCAGATCCCAACTTGGCGGCAGGGTGATATAACTAATAGTAGTGATATAATTGAAGAAGTAATTCGAATTAATGGCCTTGATAAAGTACGTCAAATTGATTTATCAGCTAATTTTGAAATGAAATTAAGAAAGGATTTGAGTTTAACGACTAAGATAAGTAATGTTTTATTAAGTAGAGGAATGGATGAAGTAATTACTTGGTCTTTCATAAGCGAAAAGCAAGAGCAAGCTTTTTATCTCAATGATAGCATTAGTCTTAGCAATCCTATTACTAATGAATTCAAGTTAATGAGGCAGAGTATAGTGCCGAATTTATTTGAAGTTTTGCAAAAAAATTATGTAAGAGGATATCAAGATATTAGTATATTTGAAGCGGGTCAGATATATAGTTGGAATAGGATAAATAATCCTGTTAATTGTATAGCGGGGTTGCGTTCTGGTTTAAATATAAGAAATAATATTCATAAAGATTTAAGGCAGAATGATTTTTATGATATTAGAGATGATGTATTGTTTGTTTTAAATGGTTTAGGTTTGAATTGTGATGTTATGAATTTTAGTCGTGAAGTTCCTGATTATTATCATCCTGGTCGTAGTGCAGCTTTGTTTTTAGGCAATAAGCTCTTGGCTTATTGTGGGGAAATCCATCCTGAAATTAAGAAAAACGCTAAATTTAACGCTCTTAACGTTTGTGTTTTTGAAATTTTTTCTGATAACATACCACAAGTAAAAATGAAATTTAATAAGCCAGAATTGCAATTATCGCAATTTCAAGCGGTTTCAAGAGATATTGCATTTGTAATGCCTAAGGATATTTTGGCTTTTGAGGTTATTAAAGTTATACGTAACTTAAAGAATGAATTAATTAGAGTAATTGAAGTATTTGATTCTTATAGCGGTTCTAATTTACCAGAAAATGAACAATCTTTAGGTATTAGACTTGTTATTCAGCCTAATGACAAAACCTTAACTGATAAGGAAATTGAAGAAGTAGTAAATGAAGTTATCTCTTTAGTTGAATTCAAGTTTACTGCAAAATTACGGCTTACATAAAGAGAGTGGTCGGCAAAAAATTTTAATTGTTTATATCAAATCTATAATAGATTCCCATGATAGCATTGAGTAAAAACTTTAACATATTTATTTTAAAAGCATTATTGGTATTATTTTGCTTCAGTTTTAAGTGCGTTCCTTATTCTTTAGCTTCAGAAAATCAAAATTTAAAACATATAGATTGGTCTTTTAATGGCATTAATGGGAAATTTGATCGTCAATCTATCCAACGCGGTTTTAAAGTATACAGAGAAGTTTGTGCGGCTTGCCATTCCCTCCATTATTTAGCATTTCGTAATTTATCTAATCTAGGTTTTAATGAAGAGCAGGTAAAAGCTATAGCAGCAGAATATAGCGTGCAAGATGGTCCTAACGATGAAGGAGCAATGTATATGAGAGCTGCTAGACCATCAGACCATATTCCTGCTCCTTATGCCAATGAAAAAGAGGCTAGAGCATCTAATAACGGGGCATTACCTCCAGATTTATCTTTAATCATAAAAGCAAGAGAAAATGGACCAGATTACATATATTCATTGCTGACTGGTTTTATTAAGGCTCCAGATGGTTTTATTGTGGGTGAGAATATGTATTATAACCCTTATTTTGTTGCTGGAGATGGTCAAATTGCTATGCCTCCTCCCTTGCTCAAGGAAGGACAGGTGGAATACGATGATGGTACTAAGGCTACTATAGAGCAAATGTCAAAAGATGTAGTGGACTTTTTACAGTGGGTTGCTGAGCCAGAAATGGAAGATAGAAAGAGATTAGGGATGCAGGCTATTGTTTTTATCTCTATACTTACTCTGTTGCTTTATGCTGCAATGAAACGAATTTGGCGAAATATAAAATAACTTATAATATTTTGTTAGTAGTGCTGTTGACTGTTTTTATAAATTGATGAATAACTAAAATTGTTATATATTAACTCATGTTTTTACGAAATTTTAATGCAGTAAAAAGCAACTTTTATATTGATGTAATATAGCTTTTAATAGCTAAAGCATAAGAAAAAAACAATTTAATAAAATCTTATTTATTTTTGGTTACTAAGTATAATGAGTGATATATTAGATGAAGTAAAAAATAGTATACACGAAGAACGCAATCAGACTGTATTTCGTTATGCTTTGATAAGCTTAATGGTGATAGGATTTATAAGTATAGTAGTAGCTATAGGTTATACTTGGTTTAATAATCATAAAGTTAATCAAATTAATAAAGAAGGGACAGAAATTCAGTTTTTAATTTCTAAAATTAATAGCAGTTTTAGCAAGGGGCAAAATCCTAAAAATGTTAAAGAAGAATTGGAGGCTAGAGCAAAAATAGTTGAGCAATTAGAAGATTATTTAACAAAAAGCAAAACGATATACTCAGCCATAGGTAATTTTTATTTAGCTAATTTTTACGTTATGCAAAAAAATTATAGTAAAGCGGTTTATTATTATCAGAAAATTTCTGCTAATAATGATTATAATCCAGATATCAGAAATTATGCTTTATTAATCAATGCTAATTTAAAATTAGCATATCAAGAAACAGATCCTAAGGAAATTATACAGCTAATAAAAACAGATTATACTTCTAAAAAGCAAAAAGATAAAAAATCTAGCTTTGATATTCCTTTTGATCTTCTGGAATCATCGTTATTGATTAAAATAGGTGCTAATACAGAAGCTGCAAGTAAACTAAGCAATATAGTGGCTAATTCTGAAAATAATGATAATTCTATATCTACTATAGCTAATCCTTTATCAATATATGCTGAAAATTTAATCAGGATAAATCAAAATAAGGCTCCTAATTAAATCAGTATTTTTATTAAAGATTCATTTAACAATTCTTAGCACTGCTAACTTCAGTTCTGTATTAGAGATGAATGAGGGATAGAAGATTTCGAGGATTTAAGAAAATAAGAAGCGATTACAGCTAGGTAATATAGGAGGGGGTTCCAAACGGAGCAATGCCTTATGTGTTCTAGATCTACTTAAGTAAGAAGAACATAGTTTCAACGATAGATCGTTTTCTGAGTAGAATCTTTTCGAATAATGGCATTGGGGAGCTTTTCATGGCTTTTTTATCTACCAAGGAGACTTCCCCAACAGTTAAAATAAGTGGTGAGTTTGTGGAGCCTATATTAATAGATGAGGGTCAGCGAACCCGCGAAATTTGACAACGCAACTATTAAAGTCTCCTTGATATATGAAAAGTTAACACTGTATATTTATTGATTAACATGAGTTTTTAAGTTTTCCAATTATGTAATCGCATAATTCTTCTGGACGAACACAATTCATTCCCCCAACTTGAGCCACTTCGTTATTACCACCACCCTTACCGCTAAACTTATCTATTAAACTCATCACTATATGTTGAGCTGTAATATTTTTTGTAGCGAAATCAATATTCTTATCTACTTTAATGATTAGTGAAAAAGTTTGTTTTTTCTTATCCTCATTCATAGCGTTTCTAACGCCAAGAACAATTATGCTATTATTTAACAAGCTATTTTTTTTAGAAAGTATGTTATCTAATAATTGCCTTAAGTTGACTGCACTATCTAAATCACTTGCAGTAGCATCAGCAAAAATTAGCCTTAAATTATCATTTATTTTAAATTCTTTTAACTGACTTAATATCACTTCAACTTTACTATCAAGTAATTTTTTTTGCAGATGTTTTTTATCATCAATTAACACTTGAAGTTTTTCTAATAAATCACTATCGCTACACTTCAATGTAGTCAGAATTTTTTTTAAAAGAAAATCTTTGCTCTGGCAGTGATGTAGGGCTGATAATCCGGTTAAAGCCTCTATCCTTCTTATGCCTGCAGCAATAGATTCTTCTTTAATAATTTTAAACATTCCTATATCACCAGTGTTTTTAACGTGAGTTCCACCACATAGCTCTTTAGAAGAACTCATTTCGACAACCCTTACTTCATCGTCATATTTTTCACCAAATAACGCTAAAGCACCACTATTAACAGCATCTTTATATTCTAAATTATTGCTTAACACTAAATCATTAGAGATAATAATTGCATTCACTTTATCCTCAATTATCACCAAATCATCATTACTTAAAGGATTGTTATAACTAAAATCAAAACGCAATTTCTCATCACTTACTAAAGATCCTTTCTGCACAACATGCTCCCCTAAATAATCACGTAAGACTTTATGCAATAAATGAGTAGCCGAATGGTTAGCATTGATCTTCTTACGCCTTCCTATATCAACACTTGCTAAAAGATTTTCTCCTATAGTTAAGCTTTTTTTGGCCTTAATGTGATGACCAAATAACTTACCGGGGTATAATTTAGTATCTATAACTTCATGCTCACCTAATTTACCTATATCACCAACTTGCCCACCCAATTCTGCATAAAAAGGAGTCTTATCTAAAATAATGATAGCACTTTCTCCAGCATCAATAGATTTTACTAATTCTCCTTTTTTTATTATTGCTAAAACATTTGCCTGAAGTTCATAGAAAGAATAGCCTATAAATTCAGTACTACCAAATTGCTCAAATACAGAAAACCAAATTTTTTCTTCAGCTTGTTCACCAGAACCAATCCAAGCAGCTTTAGCCTTTTTTTGCTGTTCTTCCATAGCTTTTTCGAACTTTTCTTCATCAACATTTATACCACGAGTACGCAATATATCTTTAGTAAGATCAAAAGGAAAGCCGTAAGTATCATATAATTTAAAGGCAGTTTCTCCATCTAATTCTTCACCTTTAGTAAGCTGCTGAGTGCTTAAATTAAGCAGATGCATACCTTTCACTAAAGTTTCACGAAAACGCTCCTCTTCACTTTTCAGTAAAGATATTATAGAGGCTTCAGCACGCTTTAATTCTGGATAAGCCTCACCCATTTCATTTACTAGTATAGGAACTAAACGATACATTAATGCATCTTTATAACCTAAATTATAAACATGTCTCATAGCGCGACGCATTATACGTCTCAGTACATATCCCCTACCCTCGTTAGAAGGATTTACCCCATCAGCTATAAGAAAACAAGTTGAACGAAGGTGATCAGCTATAACCCTATGTGAGGTAATTTCTTTTTCATTTCCTGTAAAATCTTTAGAAGCTTTTATAATACTTTGAAATACATCTATATCAAAATTATTATTTACTCCTTGAAGCACTGCAGCCACTCTCTCGATACCCATACCAGTATCAATAGAAGGTTTAGGTAAACTAACACGCTCACCACCAATAAGCTTTTCGTATTGCATGAAAACTAAATTCCAAATTTCAACATATCGATCACCATCAGCTTCAGCAGTACCTGGTAAACCTCCGTAATACTTATCACCATGATCAAAAAATATTTCAGAGCAAGGACCACATGGCCCGTATTCTCCCATAGCCCAAAAATTATCATCAGTAGAAATGCGGATTAATTTATCACTAGTAAAACCAGTTAACTTATGCCAAATTTGATATGCTTCATCATCATTATGATAAACAGTAATATACAATCTTGATTTAGATATGCCTAAATTTTCAGTTAAAAAACGCCATGCCATTTCTATAGCATGTTTTTTAAAATAATCTCCAAAAGAAAAATTACCTAGCATTTCAAAAAATGTATGATGCCTAGCAGTATACCCTACATTTTCTAAATCATTATGCTTACCACCCGCACGAACACACTTTTGGCTAGTGGCAACTTTAGTAAATTTAGGTTTATCAACTCCGGTAAAATAATTCTTAAATTGCACCATGCCAGAATTAGTAAACATCAATGAAGGATCATTATGAGGTATTAATGGGCTAGATGGTAAAACTTTATGATTATCGTTTGCGAAAAAATCTAAAAATTCTTTTCTTACTTGATTAACTTGCATAGCTTTATGCACTTAAAATATTATTTTTATTATTTATAACTTGGAAAATAAAGCTTTAGGTTCTGGAATTAGCTGACCTGATGCTATAGAGTGCTTACTTTCAGCATAGCTTAAAGGTATGCCCTCTTCCACTAAATTTTGTTTTATACCTAAGTTAAATAAGATATTTTTAGCACTAACAGGAATAAATGCTTGTAATAAAATACCTATTATTCTTATACACTCTACTAGACTATAAAGTATAGTAGATAATCTATCTACATCTTTACCTATTAAACGCCATGGAGCTTGCTTATCTATGTAGCCGTTCGCCATTTCACCTAAAGATATTATAGATGCTAATGCTTTATGTAATTCTTGTTTATTAATTTCACTTCTAACTTTATCTACTATCTTATAAGAATTTTGTAGGATTTTATTATCTTCTTCAGAAAATTCATTTGGAGTAGGTATTTTTCCATCACAATCTCTATATATAATTTTTAACACCCTATTTACCAAATTACCTATATTATTAACTAATTCAGCATTAACACGAGATATAAGATTATTCTGTGCGTAATTACCATCATTACCAAAAGGTATCTCTCTTAATAAAAAATAACGAACATAATCTACTCCTACTTCTCTCACTAACTTTATTGGATCAATAACATTACCTAAAGATTTTGATATTTTTTCTCCTTCATTAGTCCACCAACCGTGAGCAAATATTCGCTTAGGTGGAGCTTCTCCAATCGACATCAAAAAGGCTGGCCAATATACTGCATGAAAATGTAGTATATCTTTACCTATTACATGTAAATCACAAGGCCAATAGTTATTTTTATCCTCTATATTATTAGACAAAGATGATAAATAGTTAAATAATGCATCTAACCAAACATAAATAACGTGTTTAGGATCATTAGGAACTTTAATACCCCAACTAAAAGAAGTACGTGATATAGAAATATCTTTTAACCCATTTTTTACAAATGATATAACTTCATTACGCCTAGATTCAGGAGCTATGAAATCTGGGTTATCTTCATAAAATTTTAATAATTTTTCTTGCCACTGAGAAAGACGAAAAAAATAACTCTCTTCCTCAACCCACTTCACTTCCGCACCAGTTGGAGCTTTACCATCTATAATATCTTGTTCAGAATAAAACGCTTCATCTCGTATAGCATACCACCCAGAATACTTACCCAAATATATATTATCCGAATCCATCATTTGCTCCCAAATCCCTTCCACAAACTTCACGTGTCTCTCTTCAGTAGTACGGATAAAATCATCATTGCTAAAATTCATTACCTCTAATAAATTCTTAAAACTTAATGATAGCTGATCAACAAAAATTTTAGGCTCAATATTAGCTTTTCTAGCAGATTGCTCAATTTTTTGACCATGCTCATCCGTTCCAGTAAGAAATTTTACTCTATACCCGTCTAATCTTTTAAACCGCGCAATCACATCACACGCTAAAGTTGTATAAGCATGCCCTATATGAGGTGAATCATTAACATAGTATATAGGGGTAGTAATATAATAATAAGGAAAAGTCATGTATGTTTTATAATTTCATATGTATATACCTCTGATAAATAAAGGTTTAGTACTTTTAGTACTTTATTTATCACTTATAGAGGGATTTGCAGTTTTTTACTGCTACTTACAACCTCTTCATTATCAAGAGGCATATATCGATATATATCGATAATAGAAACAAATCAATTGTTATATAAAAATGATATAATAATCTCTTTTATAAATAAGAAGATAAAAATCGCAAATCAACCTTTGCTTCAATATCTAACTTAACAGTGTTACTATGATACTTATCAGGAATTTTTACAAAATCTTTAGCAGTAGTCAAAACTATAGCTTTATTCTTTCTAGCTGAAAAGTAAATTTTATCTAATTCAGATACACTATAATTCCAATGATCAGGAAATTTATAAATTGCCATAAATTTTATCCCTGAATTTTTAGCTGTATTAATAAATTTATCAGGATAAGCAATACTTACTAAGCCAATAACAGCCCTACTGCTTATTGCTAAATCTTCTATTTCTTGCTTATTAGATACTATAATCTTAGCATCTAGTATATTAATTTTATCTATCAAATTTAACTTTTTAATAGCGCGTATTATTTCATTTTTACTTGTTAAATTGCAATTATTATTCGGATTATTATTACCATTTTCTAAAAAAATTATTGAATTAGCTTTGATTAATGCATTATGAATACTCTCACGCAAAGGCCCAATAGGCAAAGTTAGGTTATTGCCTAATCCAATACTTGAATTTATTACTATAATAGAGTGATCTTTATTAATAGAGTGATCTTGAAAACCGTCATCTATAATAGCAATTTTACTTCCCATCGAATGGGCATATTCTAAAGCTTTATAACGACTATGAGAAATATATGTAGGAGCTAAAGCTGCTAATAATAATGCTTCATCACCCACTTGCTCTGCATTATGTTCATTTAAATCTACCTTAATAACATTGTCTTTATCAGCAGTTATAGTGCCATTATAACCTTTACTAATAAAAGCTATTTCTTTTGGGCTCTTGCCTGAATTGATAAAGAATTCAGCTATTGATATAGCTATGGGTGTTTTACCATTACCACCTACAGTAATGTTACCAACACAAATAACTTTACAGCCTGATATTAAACGTTTTTCTTTGTGAAGCAATTTATAAAAAGAAAGAGCTATCAAATATAAAAAAGATAAAGGTAAAAGAAAAAAGTGAACAATAGTTCTATTTACCCAAAAGATATTAGTAATAAAATACTCTATTTTACTACGTATATTATTATATTTCATGCAATAATTAGATCATTTCCTATACGTTATAGCTTTTATCAAATACTTTTAAATGCAACAACTTAACTCAAAAATCTAATTTTTATTTTTACGTAAGAAAGCAGGAATATCAAAAATATCACGTTTATGCTTTAAATCCAAATTGACTTCATTAATATTTACTTTACTAAAACTAGCACTTACTTTACTAAATAGTCCCTTTGCTGCTTGTTCTGGATTAAGATTTTCTGTATCAGAAGAATTTGAATCAGTAACTACAGAAGCAGAAGAAGAATTCACTAACTTATCATTAGGTATATTGCTAGCATTACCACTACTATTTGCTGAATACTCATCTGATTCCAAAGGTTTAGGAGGAATAAAAAAGCTTTTATTAGTTGAAATTGAAGAAAAACTATTAGATATATAGTTTATAGGATTATCACTTACCGATTCTTGTGTTTCACTGTTAGCTAATACATTTTGAGCTGTATGGGGTGTATTTAAATACTCATTATTTTCTTGTTTACTACTATCTATTGTCTGTAGATCTTCTTTTACTTTAATATTAGGAAGAGGATTTCTATTAGGCATAGAATGTAAGTCTATACCCGTAGCGACTACTGAAACCCTCATCTTACCTGATAAATTCTCATTAAAAGCTGAACCAAATATTATATTTGCATTAGCATCCACTTCTTGTTTAATCCTGTTAGCAGCAGCATCAACTTCAAACAATGTCATGTCACTACCACCAGTAATATTAATCAACACCCCCCTAGCCCCTTTCATAGAAGCATTATCTAATATAGGGTTAGATATAGCAGCTTCAGCAGCGCTTATAGCTCTATCATCTCCTTCAGCTTCTCCCGTGCCCATCATCGCTTTACCCATTTCACTCATTACGGTCTTAATATCAGCAAAATCTAAGTTAATTAGGCCAGGCATAATTATTAAATCAGTGATACTTGTGACTCCTGAACGTAATACCTCATCAGCTTTTTTAAAAGCATCAGCAAAAGTGGTTTTTTCATTAGCAATTCTAAATAAATTTTGGTTAGGAATAACAATTAATGTATCAACATATCTAGATAATTCCTCTAGCCCTAGTTCTGCTATAGCCATTCTTCTAGAACCTTCAAAATGAAAAGGCTTTGTTACTACTCCAACAGTTAATATCCCCCTTTCTTTAGCTATAGCTGAAATTATCGGAGCTCCCCCAGTGCCTGTTCCACCTCCCATACCTGCTGTAATAAACAACATATGGCAACCATCTAAAGCATTGCTAATCTGTTCAATCGATTCTTGCGCAGCTATCTTTCCAACTTCTGGGTTAGAGCCAGCACCTAAACCTTTCGTAGAAGCTATGCCTAATTGAATTTTATTCGCTGCTGTAGAATTTTTCAAAGCTTGAGCATCAGTATTAGCAACCCAGAAATCAACACCCTCAACTTTAGCTTCAATCATATTATTTACAGCATTACTACCTGCACCACCTACCCCTATTATTACTATTCTAGGTTTTAATTCAGTATGATCAGGGAGACTAATTTTTAAACTCATTTTGAATTTACTTTAATTATTTAAATTTACTTTTTATTACTTTTCTTATTAAGTAAATTTAGTATTGTTTGCTTTATAAAAATTTATTTGATTTAACATATAAAAGATATATGACAATATGAAATTTTAGCATAAGTTATGCATAAGTATATAATCTAAAAATTTATCACTATAATCATAAAACTTTATTTTAAATTCCTAAATAATAAAAAGTTAGTGAAAATAAAATAAGCTATTGTTTCTTAATAGAGTTTATGCATTATGCCGCAAATAAAACTTCATCCTACAGATAATAACAATTTATTCGTCTAATCTCAATCAAAAATTATATTTTAATTATAAAAAGCTTATTAAAAAAATTATTACTACAATGTTTTATATGGGCTAAAAATAACATAGTAAATCTTTGTTTATAGAAGTATGCAGCTGAATATAGATATATTTAATATAAAACTTAAGCTTTAATCACTATTAAGCTAAATCTAAATTATTAATTTTTGCTATTCGAGATTTATGCTTTTCTAAATGAGAAAATTTTGTATTAATAAAAGTATTTGATATAGATATTGCTTTATTATAGCTTATATATCTCGCACCTAATACTAAAACATTAGCATCATTATGTAAACGAGCAACTTTAGCATACTCAATTGAATGACATAAAGCAGCTCTTATCCAATAATAACGATTCGCTACTATGCTTATCCCTACTCCACTACCGCAAATCAATATTCCAAATATATTATCACTATAAAAATAATTTTTATTATTTTCAATAGATTGGTTTTGGCTTTGTTTTTGATATTCCATTTTTAGTGCTTTAACTAATGCTTTAGCATAATCAGGATAATCAGATGGTTTATGATCATTTTCCACACCCAAATCCAATAAGCTACTATGTGTATCTTTATATTTTTTTATAATTTGTTGCTTTAATTGAAGCCCAGCATGATCTGAAGCTAATAATATAATTTTTTCATTATTAGACATAATATTTATAATTTATAAGCTAATTTAGTCCAGCATCATTAAGAGTTATTCATATTAATAGCCTTAGCAAGCTTTTCATAAGATGATTCTAAACTTTCATATTCTTCAGCTCGTTGAGAAATAAAGTTATTTATCGCATCTATATATTTTATTGCTTCATCAATAGAATTATCTGATCCTTTTTTATAAGCTCCAATACGTATCATATCAGCCATATCATTATATGTTGCTATAATGTTACGTGCTTTATTTATTATATTATTTTCATTCTCAGAATTACAGCGTGGCATAGTTCTAGATATGCTCTTTAATACATCTATTGCTGGGTAAATTCCTCTACTAGCGATATTACGATCCAATACTATATGCCCGTCCAATATACCTCTTACTGTATCAGCTATAGGTTCGTTATGATCATCTCCTTCTACTAATACCGTAAACAAGCCAGTAATCGACCCTTGATTAATAGTTCCAGGTCCTGCTCTTTCAAGTAACTTAGGTAGTTCACTAAATACACTAGGAGTATAACCTCTAGTTGTAGGAGGTTCTCCCGCAGCTAATCCAATTTCTCTTTGAGCAGTAGCAAATCTAGTAACACTATCAATCATGCATAAAACCTCCATTCCCATATCTCTATAATACTCTCCTAACGTCAAAGTTAAATATGCTGCTTGCCTACGGGTTAAAGCTGATTCATCCGAAGTAGCTACTACCACTATAGCTTTAGATAACCCCTCACTACCTAAATAATCTTCAATAAACTCCTGTACTTCTCTACCCCTTTCTCCAATCAATCCTATTATCTTTATATCAGTAGCTGCAAATTTTGTTATCATAGCCATCATCATTGATTTACCAACTCCTGAGCCAGAAAATATGCCCATACGCTGCCCCCTACAACAGCTTAAAAAGGAGTTAATGGCACGTATGCCCATATTGATTTTCTCTCCTACTCTCTTACGTAAATGGGCTGGAGGCGGAGTATTGTGTAAATGATATGCTTGAGAACCTTTAATTAATGGACCTTTATTATCTATAGGTTCGCCAAATGCATTTACTACTCTTCCTAACCATGATAGTCCAGGATATACAGATTGGTCACTTGCCATTACAACTATTTCACACCCATATCCTATTCCTGAAGTGTTATGAAAAGGCATTAATAATGTAACTTCATCTTTCATACCAATTACTTCGGCTAAAATTTCTTCTTTTTTTCTAGTAAAAATTTTACAACGCGATCCGATACTGGTGCTTTTATCTAATCCACTTGCTTCAATCAATAATCCACGAACAGAAACAACTTTTCCTATGATTATCTCATTAGGCATTAAATCTATTTCATTTATTATATTACTAATATTGCTAAGCATTAATTCTTTATTAGTTAGAGTTTTCTATATATTAAAAGTAAATAAAATAGCCTCTTATGTAAAGCATACATAAGAGGCTATAAGGAAAATTTTTTGTTACAATTATATTATAATTAATTTGCTATTTTAATTTCTTGCGTCATTGTTTTCTCTTGCTCTGCAGTTTTCTTATTAAACTCTTTTTCTAGAGCAAATACAGCAAAAAACCAAATTAACATTACGATTAAAAAGATTGCAAACAAATTTGGTGCTAAACTAATTAAAGTTGAGCCAATAATCGCTTGAAGCATAACATATTGAATAATAGCTCCTCCTGATTTACCTAAGCGTCCTCCTATTACATCAGCTGCAGCTTTACCCTTTACCTTTACTTCATCTTCAGCAGGAATGTAGGCCATTTCTTTTGTTGGGTCAAAGAAAGAGTATTTAGTTGCCTTGCTAAGTACATTTTGCGCAGCTCCAGACCAAACTGCTATTACTAGAGCAGTTACTGCTAAGGTTGATACGTAAGGCTCTAAATCTTCTTGATATACCATAAAGAGGAAGAATAATACTCCAGTTATTAGTATCATTATTGGCGTTAATAATGCTGCAGTACGCCATTTTATTACTCTTAACAAGAAAGAACCTGATAACATAGCTAAAGCCGTAGCTACACCAGTAAAAATCTGGACATTACCCATAAACGAAGCATAATCATTAGGACTTCCAATAAACCTCAACTCTAAGGATTTTTTCCAAACCCCCTCAACTAAGTTAATTGATACACCATAACATAAAATCAACAAGGTTATAAGACCGATATACTTGGAGGAAAGAATGTATTTCAAGCTTTCAACAAAGCCCATTTTTATTTTCTTTTTAGTCTTTCCTGATACACTAATTTCGCCATTAACTAACTGTACTCCCACTTTTTTACTAAGCAAGGTAAATATCACCGATAAAGCTACCCCACATATTAATATGGATATGCTAATATAAGATAAAGATTTATCCCATCCTCCTGCTGATTTATTCACTTCAGTAAAGAGCGTTATTAAATAACCTGCACTAATCAATCCCACCTGACCTAATAAGCCAAAAAGTGGATAAAAACGCTTAGCTTCTGATACATTAGTAATTTGGTTAGCTAATTGCCAAAATAATAATGAAAGTACCACACTACCCCATAACTCTGATAATATATAAAATAAAGTATAAGACCAGCCACTAATCATTATTAATACATATTTGAGATACGGTAAAGCTTCGATTAAATGATCTAAGTTAGGATGTATTTTATCAACATTAGGGAATAGTACAAAAGCGAATAATCCAAAAAATCCTACAAAAAACCATATTATCATATGGAATAATTTTACCCGGGAAAAAACATCAACTAATTTTGTATACACCAGCATAAACAGTATTGCTGATGGTAATACGCCCCATAATTTTATAGTGCTTATTAATTCACTTCCCATTAAAGATACTACTATAGCATCCTTAGAGGCTCTCAAAACGCTATAAACATACACTACTATCATCATCATCGAAGAAGTAAGAAAAAACTTAGCCATCTCATCTCGATGAATTGGCATTTTATCTAATAAATTTTTCATTTTTTACTATTAAATTTTATTGTTATCTAATCTTTTCGTATGAGCTTGAATAAATAAAAATTTTATTTTCCTTATTTAAGCCCGATGCATTAGAACACAAACATTTAAAAAAGTAAAGTGTTCTTAATATTTCAGAGAAAAAATCAATAACATAAAATAAATAAGATGGAGAAAAGACGAAAAATGCGATTGAATACGTTAGCAAGAATTTTTTAAGAAATTTTCTCAAAATGAAATATATAGCTCTAAAAATCTGTGCAAAGCTAAACCCAAACTTTAAGTTCGCCGACTATACTCTGAAAAACATATTATCCTTAGCCAAGATTTTCATAAAATATACTTCCTTTAATTCCACAAGCGCTAATCACTGTGCTTAATAAACATATTAGTAATAAGGTCAGTAAAATATCACGCATATCGTTAATTTAATTAGCTAATTTACTAAGAAGATATATTATCCAGCTTTGTTTTGCCTAATATATGAACGTGAAAATGAGGAATTAATTGCATTGCATCTTTGCCATGATTAGTTACCAATCTATAACCACTTTCAGCTAACCCAAAACTATTAGCAATTTTTTGTATTGTTTGGAAAAAATGAGCTAATTCATTTGGATTAGAGTTTTGAGCAAAATCATCAAATGAAATAAACGGCTTCTTTGGTATGACTAATACATGCACACTAGATATAGGATTAACATCATGGAAGGCTAATAAAGAGTCATCTTCATACACTTTACTACAGGGCAATTCACCTCTTAATATTAGAGCGAAAACATTATTTTGCTCATAACTTATTTTATTATCTTGTTTCATACGTTTTTTATTACAACTTAAGATAAGTTACTCGTATAAATTATCTTAATACCATTACTTATTTTGCTCAAGTACTTTATAACATTATATTATTATAAAATTATAACAACTTATTCAATACGTTAAAAGCTCTGTTATGCCATTCAACATTATGTACTCTTAAATAATCGACTTTGTTCAGTAAATACATTGAAGCAGCTAATGTTTCGATATCTCTTTCATGAGGAGGTATAGCTTGATTAATCGAAGTAAAAAACGATTTACGCGAATGTCCTATATATATAGGAACATCTAACTTTTTATAGATAGAGATATTTTTAATTACTTCTATTGATTGCTCAGGGGTAGTTACAAACCCAATACCTGGGTCAAATATTATTTGTTCTTTTTTTATACCCATTGCCATACATCGTTCTATCTGCTTTTCTCCCCACTCAGCTATTTCACTTATATTACTTATGC
Source organism: uncultured Candidatus Midichloriaceae bacterium (assembly GCA_964387585.1). Taxonomy (GTDB): domain Bacteria; phylum Pseudomonadota; class Alphaproteobacteria; order Rickettsiales; family Midichloriaceae; genus CAYLWW01. Next base: position 4,551 of record CAYLWW010000009.1, on the reverse strand, counting down.
GTACATTATGTTGCGCTGGCAGAACCAAACTAAACATTGCAATATACTTTACATGTGGAGAAGCAGCTATTACTTTTAACATCCGCTCATCTTTACCTCCAGATGTATCATTGATAAACTCTATGCCTAGGTTTATAGCTTTTTCTGCGGTTTCATAATGAAAAGTATCAATGCTAATTTTTTTATTATGAGCACATTGTTTTAGTAATGGCTCTAAACGATCCCATTCTTCTTCTGCTGATAACAGAGTTGCTCCATATGAAGTAGCAGTAGCACCAATATCTACTATATCTGCACCATCTTTGAATAACTTTTTTATATGGATCAAAGCTTTATCTATACTAAAAAATTTTCCTGCATCAGAAAAAGAATTAATAGTATAATTAAGTATTCCTACTATTTTGGTCATTTTATTTAATTATTTATTACCATATTAAGTTAAAAAATAAAAAATTTTTGATATTGAGCAAACTAAAATTTTAGCTATTTTTATTATTGATAAAATTTATTGTATTTACTTCATCAAGAACTTGAGCTTCCTTTTTCATTTCTTTCTCGAGCATTTGCTTCATTTCTTTTTCTAAAATATATTTATATTTTTTTTCTTCACTATATAGCTGAAACAAATCATTAATTAATAGCTGTAATTTATTATCACAGGATTCTATTTGCTCTTTTATAAGCTCCTGCTTCTTTTTATTTTCCTTATAAAAAGAAGAATAATTATAAAATATGGCATTTTTTAAACAAAGGGAAAAAGCCTCATTTTCACTTAATAAATCCTGCTTTACATTTTCAAGATTTATATGTAGGCTATCCAGTTCTTTTTCTATTGAAATTTTTTTTAAAGTTGTTTCTGTTATGCGTTTAGCTATGATTTTAAGTAGCCTTTTTAGCGCTGTTATTTTTCTCATAAACTATTAGGCAATTCTACAACTTACTACAAAAATTTATTTACTGTTATAATAGATAATTATCTACAGATAAATCTTAAGTTAATGAATGCATAATGTGTAAATTTTATTATTAAGTCTATAAATTTTATAACTAAGATTAGATAACTCAAATCAAAAACATTTGAAAAAATATCTTCTATATAAGGCAAATTTAAATAAAATACAAATAGTTGAATTAATATAAATGTAATGTAAAGAGGTTAAGAATATTGCTATGCTTTACGCTTTGAGCGCTTGGTTAATTATGGCTGCCTTTTATTCATATCAATATGTTTTAAGAGTGATGCCTGCTATTATTATGCCAGATTTAACAGCAAAATTTCATATTACTCCAGAGCAATTCGCTAATTTTTCTGGAATATATTATTTAGGATATACATTAATACATATACCACTAGGATTGCTTATCGATAAAATTGGTACCAAACATATTGTTTCAATTTGCTTAATATTAGTTTCTTTAGGTTCAGCTCCGCTAGTTTTTAGTGATTCTTGGACTTTAGTAGTAATGGGAAGATTGTTACTAGGTATGGCTTCTGCTGCTGCAATAATAGGAACGTTTAGAGTTATACGTACTTGCTTTACAGAAGATAAATTTGCCTTAATGCTAGGAATAACTGCTACCACAGGAGTATTAGGAGCTATATACGGCGGCAGCCCATTAAGCATTTTAATACAAAATCTAGGCTGGCAAAAAGTATTAATGCATTTAATGGTCTTAGGCCTGCTATTATCTTTTATTTCTTATTTACTATTACCTGGTAAAGACAAAAATGAAGATAACAATAGGCTTAATGCTAGAAAAAGCATAATTAATGACCTAAAAATAATTTTTAGCAATTATAAGATTCTACTACTAAGCTTACTAGGTGGATTAATGGTCGGACCTATAGAAGGATTTGCCGACGGTTGGTCTGCTACTTTTTTTAAGGTAGTATATAAAATGGATGATATATTTGCTAACTCAGCTTCTTCGGTAATATTTTTAGGTATGAGTATTGGATCACCTATATTAGGTTATTTGGCGGGAAGAAGTAAAGCTTATTACCCTATAATAATTACTTGTGCCATAATTATGTGTTTGGCATTTATAGGAATTACTAAAATTGATTTTGATGTCAATATCAATACCAGTGAATTTTATATATTACAATTTGTCTTATTTTTAATAGGTATACTATCATCATATCAAGTTCCTTTAATGGATAAGATAACATCTTTAGTACCCATCAAATTACTTGGATTAGCAACTGCCACTTCTAATATGATAGTGATGGTTTTTGGATATATTTTTCATAATTTAATTGGCATGGTCATTTCATATTATTGGGATGGCAAAACTGATAATGGAGTAAATATATATTCTCCTCAGTCATTAAAAAACGCAATGTCTATAATAATCATTGCTTTATTAATAAGCAGTATAGGATTTATCATATTAATGCTAAGAGATAGGAAATTCACCAAACAAACATAAGTATATAGATAGTATTATTCATTTGCTATACTTTGAATTATTTTAAAAAATGAGTTTGACATTTTAATAAACTACCTGTAATCCTTTAGAACGCAGATTATGTAGTAATAAGCTATTTTGTTGCGGGTGTAGCTCAATGGTAGAGTTCCAGCCTTCCAAGCTGGCCGTGTGGGTTCGATTCCCATCACCCGCTCCATAAAAAGTGATAAACAGCTTTCTATAATTTCACAGCGCTTATGATAGTTAAGTTCATATAAGCTCACTTAATATCCTTACCTTAAAAGCTATTTCTCTTATTTATTAGAAAGGTTTTGTATAAACCTTTTACATAATATATCATTCTTCAATATTACTCTACCAAGACCAAATTGATTCCTTATTTATACCCATCCTTGATATGTATAGTAGACATTTTATATATAGTAAATTGATCTACTATAGAGAATATAGAGAATAATTTGTTATAAAAATGAAATACAAAAAGTTAAAGTTATAATAGTGATATCAGAAGCATAAAAAAGAAGAAAATTGAGAGGTAAAAAGCAGTGATAGTTAAACAAAAAGAACAAATATACATAACTTTAATTTATTAATTTACTTTTTATACAGTTTTCAAAAAAAGCCCTAAGGCTTTAACTAAGTTCACAAAAAAGAATTATTTGATGAGGTTTTATGACTTTATTTGCACCATTAATGACAATAGGTATTATCATACTACTTGGCATATTTTGCTATAAAAAAGAGATATTTAGTAAAACACAAAGAGATGGATTTGAATTATTATTATTCCAGATCATAATGCCATCTTATTTGTTTGTTGCTTCATATAAAAATGATTTATCTACATTGTTAAATACTCAATATATTCTGGCTTATTTGATAACATTTGGAATTTTAGCAGCTATCGTTATAGTGCTTTTTATTAAGAATTTACCAACAACAAATGTTTGCATAAGAGTATTGGCAGCTTCGTATGTTAACTCTGCAATATATTTATTGCCAGTAATTACTATTTTACTCAAAGACCCTACAGCTGGCATTCTTAGCAATATTATTCAAGTTATAATCATACAACCCATTTTTATCATAGTATGCAATATACTAACGCATAAAGAAAAATCACTGATCAAAAAAATCTTTAGCGTTGTTAGCACTCCACTCATCATCATGCCAATAATTGGAATATTGCTTAATTATTTGCAAATCAGATTACCTACTCCTATTGTGGATGCAATATCTCAAATGGGTAATTGCACCTCAGGTCTAGCTTTATTTGCATTTGGACTAACTCTGGGTGCTACAAAAATCACTATAAAATGCTTAAAATTTGATTTACTCAGTATTTTACTAGCAAAAAACCTACTTCACCCAATAATTGCCATAGGTGTCGGTTATTTTATGAAATTAGAAAGTTATTGGTTTAATTCATTGGTTATTGCTACTTCTGCACCCACTGCGTTTATAGTTTATCTGATTTCTAAACAATTTTCTACAGAAGAAGAATTGATCAAAAAAACTATTGCACTGAGCTCTGTGATAGCAACGATATCGCTTATATTTATAACTATAATAATTGGATAATTTATGAAAAATAAAAACTATTTCTCTTTGATCTTATGGATCGCTGCACTTATATTGATTGGATCATTCATTGGATCTTTAACCAAATCCGAGATTACTGCTTGGTATAGCACTTTAAATCGCTCTCCCCTTACGCCTGAAAATTATGCGTTTCCAATTGCATGGACTATTTTATATGCAATAATTGCAATCTGCGGCTGGATTATTTGGCGAGCATCGTCATTTCCAAATTTAAGACTTATCAAGAATTTATATGCAATACAGTTAATTTTAAACTGGAGCTGGACGCCTTTGTTTTTTTGCTATCACTTAACTGGCTTTGCCCTTGTGATTTTAGTAATTATGGATATTCTAGTCAGCATGCTTATTTACTTAGCCTATCCGAAGATCAAATCAGCATCTCTACTGATGATTCCCTATTTATTATGGATTCTATTTGCTACATACTTAAACTTTTACATATTGCAGTATAATTAAGTAATAAATATGCCAGTGATATTATTTGAAAAACAGATGCTAAAAAAAAGATCTATCATT
>CAYLWW010000008.1:0-27733 GCA_964387585.1 uncultured Candidatus Midichloriaceae bacterium | reverse complement strand
CAAATTTATCAGTTGTATTAATATCGAAGCTCTTATAAGCGGCTTTAGAACTTTCGCTAGTCAGTAATGTTACTATTTTAAGATAATCAGCACTACGCTCTTTATTGATAGAAGCTGCTGCCAACATCAAACCGTTCTGACCAGCATAGTTAGTATCCATTATATTGAGATCACTTCTTGTAATAACCAATTTATATGCTGTATCTATATCTCCATTTAAGCAAGCTAATCTAAAGATGTTATTACCACTCAATTTATCATCAACAACATTGCCGTTAATATCATAACCTTTTTTGCTTAATTCTTCTGTTAAATTAGGATTATAGGTTTTATTATTAATTATTTTATCTAGTAATTTCGTTTTTAATTTAGAATCTATGTTTTTATCTAAATAGATTGCATTCACTAACATCCTACCATCACTAAGCTTCAAGTTTAGATCGATATTAGGATTATCAAGCAAAGAATTAATAATGTGAATATAACCAATGATATCTTTTTTAGCTCCACCATCTTTATTATAAATGTTTTCATAAGCTAGAGCTAAAGGTCGAGCGAGCATATTATTTTTATTATCTACTCCTCCATAATTATCAAATACTTTGTTAGTACTACGAGACATTAATGCATCAAAGATTCGTTTATCTCCAGAAGCGCATACAAGGCTTAAAAATGTTTCACCGCTAGTTGAATTATTACCTAAATTTATGTTTACATTAATTTGCTCATTTTGAACCATATCAATAATTAATTGCTGTCTCTCCTCTCGTTCTTTAGATGCAAGTTTAAGAGTCGATAAATAAGCGTTAGCTAAAGCAGTAAGATTGTTATATTTTGTCGGTTCATTAAAAATTTTCTGAGCATCATCACGTTTCATTATAGCTTGCAATATTTTTTGTTGCGTAGAAAAATTACCATCTTGGGCAGTAGTAATATAATCTATTACACGATAGCGATTATTATCAACAGCATTTAAATTAAATATATACTCTCCCTTTTCATCTCTTAAACTTATAACTTGCTCAAACATTACATCTTTATTGTTAGCATATATAACAGATAATGGGTCTTCATAGTATTTAAGGTTATTTTGTATATTTCTAATCGATTGAGGATAAGTCAAAGCTATGGATTTCACAGTTTCAATATCATTTTCCATGACTGCAACTTTAAGCAAAGTAGATAAATTAACTTCTTTTACTCCAAAACGATCCTTTTCATCTAATAATAATAAATTATTAAGCTCTTTATTACCATTTAAATAGCTCATTAATAAATGAGGAATTTTACCATCAGCAACTTGCTCTTTTAAATGATCAAAATTCTTATGTTCTATTAATTTTTTTACTAAATTTAGATCAATTTTTTGCTTACTACTACATATACTTAGTAAAGGAGTAAAACCAACTTTATTAGTCTGATTAAGATTGATATTTTCGTAATTAAGTAATTTATTAGCTAAGCGGGTGTGATTATTTTGCACAGCTAAATTTAATAAGGTATTACCTTCATTATCTATAGCATTAATATCAGCAATTTTATTATCTAACATAAAATCAACTAAAGCAGAGTTGCCTTTTTTATACGCTTCAATAATATCGCTACTTTTAATAATTTCTTTAAATTCTTCATTATCTAATAAATTATTTTCCCGTATGAAATTTAACTTTAACATTACTTCATTATTATTTTCATGCTTCATGCTTTTTAGTAGAGCTAAACCTAAATCTTGCAGTATCACCTTATAGTGATTTTTTTCTAACTTACTCTCTTCTACCATTTTTTGGAGCAGGCTTAACGCACACCTGTATTTTTCTTTGTCAACTCCTGCTAATGTTGCGATATAATCTTGATAATAATTCTGTTCTTTTAAAGGTGGAGTAAACCTAGGGTTTTTCATAACATTACTAATATCATGAATATCACCTTCTTTTAAAACCATTAAATATAGTGGTACTTTGGTATTACTACTAAAAAAGTTAGCGATAATATTCCCAGATTCTTTAGGTATAGTTAATTGAGAATTAGGATCATAAGATTTAGAACGTAACACATCTTTCCATAATTCATTCATCATTCCTGCATTAATGCTTTTACTATGCATAAATGAATAAAGCTTATCAATAAAGTGCTCGCTAAATACTATATTTCCTGTAAGAATTGATTGATTTTCCTCTTGTTTACCTAAAGAATTATCTCTTAATAAAGAGTGAGCAATAATAAGAGCAATTTGATTAAAGCCTTTTTCTTGAGCAACTTGGCTTTTTTCTTTTATACTTAATTGAATTAAATTGTCAGATAGCATTCTTAATTCTTCTGCTTTAATCAAGGCTTTTTGTAAATCATCCTTCAACATAACACCTAATACTGAAGAAGCTTTCTCAATATCCATGGAAAATAGGTTATTATTTGGAATATCTTTTTTACTAATAATACCCAAATCTAGCAATAAAGCTAATTTATCGCCTTGCCTTTTATCTAAAAGCTCTGTAACAACTTGTTTGTTTAAAATAAATTTTTTAATATCATTACTAATTGATTTATCATGTATTAAACTAAATAAAACTTCTTTATCAATATTGACTAAGATCTCTTTAAATTTAGCGCTATAATTATGATCATTTTCAATTTTACTAATGAAATCAGGATAATTAAACAAACTTATTATTGCATCTAACTTCAATTCTCTATTAGAAATTACTGATACAACATCAAGCAAATTACCATAAGTATGATATAATTTACCAGGAACAGTAACTATACTAGAATTTAGATCAACTCTTTGAGTTTTAATTAAACTAGCTAGAAGATATTCTAAGTTGCGTTTTACTTCTTCTTTAATATCATTTTTTACCGATATTTGGTATAGCTTGCTTAATGAATCAGCACTTATGATGCTAGAACCCAAGTCATCTTGATCAAAACGATTCTTATTATTTATACAATGAGTTATGAGGAAATTAAGTTTATTTAAATTAACTTGCTGCTCATTAATATTTTTACTATTCTCTAATTGCTTAACGCCATTAGCTAAAACTTGTTTGAAATCCTCTAATTTAATTATAGGTTTAGCTATTAATTCTTTGGGATCAGCTTCAACATTAGCTTTCTTATATAACTCATCAATATTAGCTTTTTTCTGGGCCTTATCAGTTACCTCAATGTTTTTTGCTAATATGCTATCCTTAGTAAAAAGGATAGGTAAAATTTTTAATGCATGAAGTGAATTATAAGCAATATTTAAAGCAGAATTTAATCCAATACCGAAATCTTGATTGTTGAATTGTTCACTCCAAATCATCTGCTTCATTTCAGAAATATTCAATTCCTTAGCATTGCAAACTTTAGCAAACGGAGTATCCTTACCTATCTTAAAATCTAAATCTGCACCATATCTGATTAAAGTAGTTTTTATTTTAGCGTTATCAAGCTTAGTAGCTAAAGATATAGCACTTTCACCTTTCTTATTTGCTAAATCTATTCCTATATCAGCCTTTTCTTTTTTATTTGAATGATGAAGAATATTATTTATAGCCTTTGAATTATTATCTTCAACAGCTATCATCAATAAAGAATTACCCGTTGTTTTATCTTGTATTTTTAATAACTCTTCTGATAAATAGGGCGATAAGTATTGCACTATTTTTCGATAAGTAGTTTTTTTAGCTACATTATTTTTAGCATTATATGCAACCTCTTCCTGATATTTATTTATAAGAGTACGAATCAATTCTTCATCTAAAATATTAGCATTAAGCTTATCTTTCTGAGATAATTGATGAGCTATGTTGCTGCTGGAATTCTTTATAGCAACAGCTAACAATTCTTTTGATTGTTGAGGATTCAACTCTTCTTTAAGTAAGCTAGTTAGTTCGAATAAGTTAGCTAATTTTTTACCTGGAGATCTTTTATCTTCAGCAGCTTTTATTATATTATCAATATAATCTTTAGCTATTACTTGAAAATCATGCTTTAAAAGCATATCCTTATTATTTTCGTTTAGTACTTTTTCTTTGCTTAAAGCCCCAAGTACATCTATATCACCATATTCTATAGCTGCATCTACTATTTCAGATAGTTCTTTATCACTAAGCTTATCTTCTTTGTTTTTGATTAAGGATATTACTCTATCAGAAGCTTGGCTTACTTGAACTAAACTAGTGATATCAGGATTACGATTTAAAACTATTTTTAATAAATCATGATTAATATCACTACCCAAAAGTATATAACTTAAAGCTGTTTCATGTGAATTATCATTATCCATATTAATATTAAATAGAGAACTTTCTAATATTAACTTCTTCATTTCCAAGCTAGTATCTAACTCAAATAATAAATCTATTATGGTTTTATTATTATAAGCTTTATTTAAGGTATTAAGGTCATCCTTATAGTAAGAATCTTTTGACCTTTGCTCATATTGCTTCAAACGATTTGAAAGAGCTTTGATATCACCTTTTTCTAAATCACTCTTTATCCAAGAATAAGCGGAACTAAAACTAAATTTCATATGAATAATACCTGAAACAATATTTTTGATAAGTTTTAAAATAATAAAAACAAACAAAAAAGAAAAAAATAGAATATAATAAAAAAATTATATTAAAATTTTTCTAATTCACCACTTAGAAATAAGGAGTTAATAAAGCACTACGAAGCGAAATATAAAAAGACCGCATATGATCGATGAGTAACGCACCAAATCTTTATTTTTAAGAGGCATAATTTTTGTACTTACTTTATTTAGTATAATCATATTTGACGTATAATTAAAATAATTTTTATTCAATAAAAGAGAAAAAATTTACAAAAAATAGGCTTTGATAAAAGCAAATATTAAGATTTGATTAACTAATGAGTTTTTATTTTAATCTTTGTTGATATAATCATTTATATATTACTTTAACTTGATTTGTAAGCACCTCAAGTTTATAATGAGCTAGCAAGAGCGGCTATGGTGGAATTGGTAGACACGCAACGTTGAGGTCGTTGTTCCTGAAAGGGATTGAAAGTTCGAGTCTTTTTAGCCGCACCACTTAGGTGTAGTATAAAAATATAGCAAAATTAAATTTTTAACTCTTCCCAGTATACCCACCAATTAACTTTTTCCGCTTTTATACTTTTAGCTGCCGATTCTATTTTTTTTAGATCATTAAATATAGCAAAACAAGTTGCTCCACTTCCAGACATATTAACAGCAATGCATCCATCTTGCCGTTTGAGTAAAGCTATAACATTGAGTAATTCAGGAAATAATGAAACAGCAGCAGTATAAAGATCATTATAACCAGTTAAAATATGCTCTTTTAATAACTGTGCGGTTAATTTTTTTGATTTACTAATTTTATTTTTAAGCACCTGGTTTGAATTGTGTATAACAAATTGGCTAAAGACCTTACCAGTATCAACAGCAAAGCTAGGATTAACTAATAAAATATAAAAACATTCATCTAACTTTACAGGAGTTAAGCATTCTCCTATTCCCTCAACAAAACAAACTTTATCTTCCTGTAAGCAAAATGCCACATCTGCTCCAATGCTGTAAGCTAATTCAAATAATATTGACTGAGGTAAGTTAGCTTTCCATAATTTATTTAGTAAGTTTAATACTGCAGCTGCATTGCTTGATCCTCCAGCTAAACCTGCTGCTATAGGAATAGATTTATGAATACTGATCATAACTCCAGTTATATCATCTAAACACTTATGGTTATGGTAATGCAAGTAATCTCGTAATTTCTCTGCGGCAATAACTGCAATATTATTGCTAATTGTTATATTTTTAGAGCCAAGAAATTCATTGGAAAATGAAATAGCGCACGAAATATCTTTATCTGGAATAGTAGAAATTTTAACCACATCAGCTAAAGTTAATTTAGTAAATAAGCTTTGTAGTAAATGATAACCTTTATTATTTCTACCTACTATATACAAGAAAAGATTTACTTTAGCGTAAGCTTTTACCGTTAATTCAAACATAATTTCAAATAAATCAATTACAATTATAATCTTATATAAAAAACATACTTTATAAATTAGTATAGTAAAAGTTAGAAATTATTTATAAAAAAACTTTTTAACTCTTTTTTTAAATTAGCAAATATAAATTTTTTTTGTTTAAGCAAATCTGTTTCTTTAAAACTATTGCTCCTTTCTAAATCACATAATACTATGTCTCCTTTTTTTATTTCATATTCAGTTTTAGGTTTATCAAACAAAACTTTAGCTCCTAATTGAATTAAACCGTATGAAGTTAATAACTTAACCAAAGATGAATCGCTTATTAAACCTGGAAAGCGGAAGAATGGTGAAGGTATTTCGTTATTTTCAATAATAAGTTTTTCTGTTTCTAGTAGTTCATATTCTAAATCAATATTAGGTAATAGCAAAAAATTATGTTCATCTTCTATGTCACTATATCGGACGTTACTAAAGCTATTATTTACCCATTCTATATTAAATAATTTTGACCTTAAAGATTGTAAATGCCGAAAATCCTCCTTATGCGTAACTATCCATAAACCTGATACTGCGATAAGCAAATTAACTTCTATACCCTGCTCTATTAAAACCAACAAAGATTCAAAAAAACTATAATCCATTTTTTTTATTGAAGATGCTATATTTATAGATAAAAAAATACCATTAACAGCTGGTAAACAAGTCAAACCTTGAGCAAAATGACTTTCATTGATAACATTAAACTTCTTTAAACTTTTATAATAGGTAGATGATTTTATTTGCGCTTTTTTAAAGCATTTTTCTAATGAATCAGATAGGCTATATTTGCATTGGTTTTGCTCTATTAAACTAACTTTTAAGGTATTAATATCTACTAAAGTAAATAATCTTTTACTATTTGACTCAAAAGCGCGTATAGCAATATTCATATTACCTTTATAAATACAAGGGATATGAGATATTTTCTTATAGTTTAAAACTTCCATAGTCTCAAACCTTATAAACAGTATTCGTATAAACAAAAGCTCCAAAAGCTAGACAGCTAGAGCTTTTTCGCAATAGCTGATAGCAATATTCTCTGACACTACTATTTATGCTAACATATAAGCAGTAACATAACAATATGCTGCTTGTTTAAATGAAATAACTTGAGATGATTAGGTAAGTTTTAACCCACTTTATAAAACTTTGGTACATGAATGGACTTAGGAAATAAAATATAATACCGTCCTTCCTGATTCATATAACATGCTATTTCCTCAGCTCTTTTATTACGACCAAAGAATATATCAGCTCTTATTCCCCCTTTTATAGCCCCACCTCTATCTTGAGCTATAAAAAGATGGTGATAAGGAATTGATTTATAATTTTTAGTATTAGGTAAGGAGGTTTCAACCCAAATTGGCGCTCCATAAGGATAAATTCCAGAATCGATAGCTATAGAACGCTCGCTTTCTAGCGGCACACCCTGAGCACCAATAGGTGTTGAGTTTCCTGGTCGCTTTTTAAAGAAAATATATGATTGATTCTCTGCCATTATTTTGGATCCTATTACTGGATTTGCATGCAACCAATTCATCATATCCAAAGCTGAATAAAGGTTACATGCTCCATATTTCTTAAATGAAGGCCCTATAGCTTTATAAGAAAAGCCATTTTGTTCAGCAAAACTTAATTTTAGTTCTCCTCCTTCTGCTAATTTTATCACCCCCGATCCTTGTATATGCATGAAGAACAATCGAGCTTCATTGTCCACCCAAGCAATTTCAAGATTTTTACCTCTTAAGTAACCGTTATTAATACTATTACGACTTAATGAGCTAGTACCTTTTAAACTTTTTATATTACTAGGAGGGGCATATACTGGAAATCTATATCTTTTACTGGGGATTAAACTTCCATCTAATTCTACTTCATAGTAACCAGTAAATTTACCTAAGGGACTGTTGTTGTTGTTAGTGACTAGATATACATTAAACCATTGCTCAAAGAATTCTCTAGCTTTATTAGGATTTTTGATACTTTTAGCAATTTTACATACTTTTTTCCATTCCTTAGCTTTTCCACCTAACTTTGTATTTTTGCTTATAGGATGATTATCTTGAATGTTGTTAATTGCATTACATGAGTTAAGGAAAGCATTGAGCGCCTCCAAGTGATTATCTGATTGCCAGGCATGAAGCTCTCTATATGATACTTGGGTAAAATGAGCTTCTCTTACTACCGGCGCTTTAGAAATTAAAGGAGTATAGCATGGTTTTTTACCTGCTTTACCACAACCACTAAAGAATAATATAATTACAATTAGGAATAAATGGGGAAATAAGAATTGAACTAATCTGTTATTAATAAACATTTAAAATATTAATAATTATAATAAATAACAATACGATGAATACAACAAAAAAACTGCTAACTTCAACTTGCTTATTAAACAAGTTAGTAAAGGAAGGATAATAATATTAAGTAGTTTTGTTTAGCTTCCATATATTGCCTGAAGCAAAATGCTTTATGAAAGTCCATTTATCACTGTGTTCAGTAACAGCATCAGGTGAGCCATTCAATATTGATCCAAACTTATCTTTTAATATATAATTTTGTTTGCTAGCGATTGCTAATGACAACTGGACTAATTTACCGTTAATATTGGTATCTACTAAATCAATTGAAATAATTTCAATAACTTTACGGCTGACTATGTTACCACTTTGATTTCTATTATCTATTTCTAGGCAAAATTTATTATAGACATTCTCACTTAACAACTGCTTTAGTGTTTCTTTATCACCATTAGTTAAAGCGTCAATAATCATATAGAAAGCTTTTTTAGCACCTTCTATAAAGACATCAAGCTCAAATGATTTATCTAATTGACGAATTGTTTTTATTGCACTTTGTAGCTCAGGATTTAAACTTAATTCTGTTGCTGATATCAATTCAGCATTTATAGGCTTAATGTTCTGGATATTCTGATTGTTTGGAGATGTAAATAAATTTTGCTGAAAATTAGACTTACTCCTGCTAATCCTTTCTTCATCATCATAATTTTCACCTAAAATAGAAAAAAGCTTATAAATTACAACTGCAGCAATAAAAGCAAAAAATAATAATTCTAACATTTGAGGAATAGATTAATGATAATCTTAACGAATTTAATACTTATACTACTTATAGCTTTATAAATTTTTTAATTCAAGGATTACTGGAATATAAGATAAAAACTTTTGTAAAATGATCTCCTATCTCAACTTTACATTAAAGATATTTTAAATCAATTATTATATACCTTTGACACTTCAACATTTGTGTTGTCAAATTTCGGAATTCGCTGACGCTCACCTATTAATATAGGCTCCGGTAAGCTCATCGCTCCTTTTTCTAGCAACTATTGAAGTCTCCTTGGTATTCTTAGCCTTTGTAATTCTCTATTGCTTCTTTTATTATCGTGAAAGCATAACTAGATTCCTTCCAGCCATGTACTTTCACCCATTTTTCTTGTTCTAAATCTTTATAGTGCTTAAAAAAGTGCTCCACCTGGGATATAAACGCTTTAGGAAGATCATTATAAGATTCAACGTTTGATAAAAATGGGTCAACTTTTTTGTTAGGCACTGCTATTATTTTAGCATCTTCTCCTTTTTCATCTTCAGTAATTAATACTCCTAAAGGCCTAACTTCAATCAACGCACCAGGTATAATTGGATGGGTACTATATACTAAAACATCTACTGGATCTCCATCTCCGCTTAATGTTTGTGGTATAAAGCCATAATTACATGGATAAATCATGCTAGTGCTCAAAAAACGATCAACCAATAGTAATCCTAATTCTTTATCAAATTCATATTTTACAGCTCCATAACTTGCACTAATTTCTATTAATACATTAACTTGATTTGGAGAATTTTTGCCAGCATTAGGTAATTTCATAATTGATTGAACAGCTTAGTTAATTACTATATATTTGAGTAATGATTGATAAAAAAGGAGCTACACTAGACCTGGATTTTTCTGCTGCGGCTGCTTACTTTCGAACCTGACCAATTAAGCATAAAAGCCATCCTAATGCGCTCCTTAAATCTAATTCTTAAACTAAAACAAGCTATTATGCAATAAATTTTCTTAGAGCAAACTATCTTTCTAATTAATTTAAATTATTGCTTTTTACTAGTATTTCTGCAACGTTTCTTACACTTTTTGACTCGGTCTTACTAAATACCGTTAACATTCCGCCTTCTCCATCAGTAAATAATATTTCTTCTTTATGTAATAAGTACCAACCATTTAAGTTAGCGTATTTTTCTACATGTTCTGGCAGATAATAGAATTGTTCGTTTCTACTATAGAACTCAATTTCTTTGTTTTTAGCCACTTTAAAAGTTATAAAAATTAAGCCATCATCACTAGTAATAGTATTACTAACTAAAAACAGTTGATTAATATTATTGTAATAAGTTATGAGGTTTGAAGCCACAATAATATCATATTGAGCTAATTGTTTTTCCTGAGCTTCTGTAAGATAATTCTCAGCATCCTGCAATACTAATCTATTGTATACATGTTTATTTTCAAAAAATAAACTTGAACTTATCTCTAGCATTTTATGAGATATATCTACACCAACAATCATATTTGCCAGTCTTTCTCGTCTACACATATCTCCTATAATACCAGTACCACACCCTATATCTAATATATTGTTATCAAAAGGTTTATATGAAGAATAAGTAATGTTATGAAGAGAGCGGAATAATGAAAGCTGTGGGCTAGTATCGCGATTATTAATATAAAGCTTATCGTAATCTTTTGCTAATTTATTAAAATGACGTTTCAATATACTTTTGGGTATACTAGTAATTAATTCTAATCTACCTGCTATAATGTTTAAGCAAAACAAAGCTTCTTCACGGAATTGACTGTCAGTATTTCTCACATATTCATCTAAGTACTTTTGTGCTTTAGGGTAATTTAATTTTTCAAAATAACAACGACCTATGTAATAAGATATATCACCATTTTCATAATTAAAATATTTAAGAATTTTAAATCTCATTATAGCATCACTCAAATTCATATGTTCGAAATGATATAATCCTAATTCAAAATTAGTTTGAGCTAAGTTTTGAAGCTTGCTTGTTATTTCTTTAAAATTAATAAGTAAAACATTAGTTAGGTTAGAAAATAATTGTTTCAGACCACCATTAGATACAATATAATGCTGAATTTCTTTAATCTTATTCCAAATTGCTTGGAGAATCATATTATTACTCTTTTACAATGAATTTAAATTAGCTATTGCTTTGGTATTTAAACTTTTTTAGCTTTTATTACTGCTATAATATAACTAATAAATATATAATTATACATTTTAAAGTCCATTATTAAATTCAGATGCATATAAGATTATTAGGAAAGCGTTTAACAAAATATAAGAGATTATAAACCCCAGTTTAGGATTAGAAATGATGAATATGTGTTATTGAAGGGATACCTTATTGTAGATTAAATGGCATTGTAGAGGGGTAAAAACACTGAAATATCTTAGGTAGATTCAACATCTATAGCAGTTTGTCACACAAAAAGGATATAGACACACAAAACTTTGTATGCATTGATGACAGCGGGATAGAGATGTCTGTTTGCAAAGCTTTAGGATGGGGCAAAAAACAGGGGAATTAATAGAATCAGTTGGATGTAGATTGATATTTTTACCTCGATATTCTCGCTCCTATTTAAACCTAGTAGAGAAATTTGGTGCGAACACATGAAACTACGGATTAAATATAACTTGGCAAATTTTAATAAAATATACGATGTTATTTTTGCTTATTTTTAAATGCCTAATCTAACCTAAATTACTATAATTTACCTAATAATATACCAAAGAAAATTAACCAAGCAAAATCAGTATTTGAGTTAAATTTTTTAGTACAATCTTGAGGATTGTTTATATCAACCGTCTCAGTTTGTAGATATAGCATATAAGTAGCTATTGCCATTATTAAACTAAATAATAAATTTAGATGACTATTAAATCCAGCTAGCCAAATGGAGATGCATGCTACTTTATATAACTTCCATACCACTGACGGAGTATCTTTGCCTAGCTTAAGTGATAATGACTTTACCCCTACTTTTAAATCATCAGCACTATCTTGATGGCCATATATAGTATCATAGCCAATAGTCCATAATATAGCTCCTAAATACAATAAGATAGGAGTAAAAGTAGTAAAGTTATTAATACTATACCAGGCTATTAATACTCCAAGATTAAATACAAAGCCTAATATCACCTGAGGAAAGTAAGTAAAATACTTGGTCATAGGGTATAAAATAACTCCTATCAATCCAAATAACCCTATGTTGAAAACACGAATTGGTAATAAAAATAAAAGCAACAAGGCTATAGAAAGTAAGAAAGCTAAAAGTATGATGGCTTTGATTAAAGATAATTCACCACTAGCAATTGGCCTATTTTTAGTGCGTTCTACTTTAGAATCGGTTTTATAATCTATGATATCATTCACTATACAACCGGCACTACGCATAACAAGCGCCCCTAAAGCAAAAATAATGAAATGCTTCAATATTTCGTAATAGTTATTAGTACTCAATAATATGGTCCACCATGTTGGAAGACCAATCAATAACCAAGCCTTAGGCTTATCAAGTCGCATTAATCTTAAGTAAGCGGAATAAGCAATAATAGTTGTTAAATTAAAAACTATATTATTATAGCTTTTAATTAGATGATTTTTGACATTACAACACAACTCACTCAATAAATTAACTAGAAGCTTTTTCATCTCCTGGTAACGCATATTGTGGCCCCTCCCATGGGCTACTAAAGTTAAAGTTACGGTACTCTTGACTTAAATTCACTGGCTCATACACTACTTGCTGTTTTTCTATATCATATCGGACTTCTACATAACCACTTAACGGGAAATCTTTACGCATTGGATGGCCATTAAATCCATAGTCAGTTAATATTCTCCTTAAATCAGGATGTCCTTTAAAATATATTCCGTACATATCCCATACTTCTCTTTCATACCAATTTGCAGAGCTAAAAAACCCCATCACTGTAGGTATAATATTTTGTTCATTAACCTGAACTTTAACTCTAATTCGTTGATTTTTTGAAATACTAAGTAAGTTATATACTACTTCAAAGCGGAACTCTCTACTTACATAATCTACCCCACATATATCCACCAACGCTTGAAACTCACATTCTTTATCATCACGAAGGAATTCAAGCACTTCCGCCAAATTATCTATTGAAACTATAAGCGCCAACTCAGAATCTACAGCCTCGCTTCTTGTTTCAACTATAAAAGAACCTATATTAGAATTTAGCAAATAAAATTTTAATTTGAGTATATTTTCCATAAGTTTATCAACTAATTGTAAATTCTTAAGCTTTATATGTTAATATTCTAATATCCCTTTAAGACTATTTTGTCCTACAGTAGCAGTAGTTTTAACATTAACTATTTTTCCTAATAAATTATTATCATTATTATTATCTATGATGATAGACTTCATATAAGGAGACTTACCTACAACCTGAGAATCAGTTTTGCCATATTTTTCTAGTAATACCGGTAAAACCTTTCCAACAGTTGATTGATTATATAACTTTTGCTGTTTACGCAATAACTCTTGTAATATTGATAGCCTTTCACTTTTTATGTCTTCACTTACTTGATTATCTAAGACTGAAGCTGGTGTACCTGGTCTAGGGCTATATTTGAAAGAATAGGCTTGAGGGTAATTAACAGCCATCACTAAAGCTAAGGTATCTTTGAAATCTTGATCAGTTTCTCCTGGGTATCCCACGATGAAATCAGATGAAAAAGCTATATCAGCTCTATATTTACGAAATTTTTCTATTATCTCCATATAAAATTCGCTTGTATGCTTTCTATTCATAGATTTTAGTATTTTATTCGATCCTGATTGCACGGGTAAATGGATAAAAGGCATAAGCTTAGGTTGATTAGCATGTGCCTCAAACAATTCTTCATCACACATGTCACAAGGATGAGAAGTAGTATAACGAATACGCTCTATCCCCTGTATCTTAGCGATGCTATTTATTAGTCTTCCTAAACCAGCTTTTTTACCATCTATATCTTCTCCATGATAAGCATTAACGTTTTGCCCTAATAGAGTTATTTCCTTTGTTCCAACTGCAGCTAATTGAACTGCTTCCCTATATATTTCGCTAACAGATCTAGAGTATTCAGGGCCTCTAGTATAAGGTACTACACAAAAATGACAAAATTTGTCACACCCTTCTTGAATTGATAAAAAAGCTGAAGCTAATCTATTAGTAGAATCAACTGGTAAATTATCAAATTTAGCATTTTCACTAAAATCAAGGTTTATAGCCCATCCCTGCTTTCGCTTGGCTTGCTCTATAAGTTCAGGTAATTGATAATATGATTGTGGACCTACTATAACGTCAACAAAAGGGGCTCTACTAAAAACTTCTTCCCCTTCTGCTTGAGCAACACAGCCAGCTACTGCTATTGTTAAATCCCTTCCTAAGCTTTTATGTTTCTTTTTAACCTTAGCTATACGACCTAATTCAGAATAAACTTTCTCTGCTGCTTTTTCTCTTATATTACAAGTATTAAGAACCACCATATCAGCCTCTTCTAATGAAGAAACCAAACTAAAACCATGTTTACTTAATAAGTCTACAATTTTGTCAGAATCATATACATTCATCTGACAACCATAAGTCTTAATATAAAGTCCTTTACTCATAAAATTTTTTTTACTTTGCTGAAAATGATGAAAATTAATTAAGTAATTAATTTTATAGTTATTCTATATAATTTATTGTATCAATTCTGATCCGAAACGATTGAGGTAAGTTACTAATGCGTTATCTTTGTCCTCTGCTCGCACTACATCAGAGAGCTCATAACCTAACTTAATCAATGTTTGCTCTTCAAAATACCCCGCATTTAAACCTATGAATAGCGAATAAGCTAAAAGTGTTACAATTGAAAAGGTGTAATTAAGAAATTCTGTACTTACTGATATAGTAAATATAATCAAAAATAATATAGCAAGAGTTCTATATATGTTTTTATATATTAGCCATATTGGACCGAAACAAAAAGCAATTAAGTTAAAATTTTGATCTACCGAAACCACATCTCTGTTTGCTATCATTGAGTTAATCTTAGATCTAACATCATTTATTGGTTTAGTTGCATCATCAATTTCACTGATGTTGTTTTTTTTAATATATATAGAGAAAGTTTTCACTTTATTTAGCTAAAAAGGATTACAATTTATTTTTCAATTTTTAACTTATGTATTTGAAGTTAAAATTCTAATTATTGTCATTATAATCGATATAAAAAAAGTAATATAAGATAGCTTTAAAGCTAAAGCCAACCCTTTTTCGTGTACCAATTTGTTATTATTAACATACTTTCTATAATTATCATACTCTAATCTAATCGATTCTGCCTTCTTTTGCGCCTCATTATACTGAATCGCATCGCGCAATATTATTTTATTATGAAATATCTTTAGTAGCTTAATTAATGATCCTTCAGCTTTAGCATCTTCTAAGCGTTTTGAAATTATGGCTTTATTTTTAGTTCCATGTAAGCATCTGAAGATCAACTCCTTCATAACTTCAGCAAATTTTTCACAAGTATTGAACAAACCTTCTAATTTTGCTTGACGTTGAGCAACAGCCAAAATAGCCAACAGCTTAAAATTATCGTTCTCAGTAATTTTTTTTATATTAACTTTATCGATGAGTTTTATTATTTGCTTTGAGCTCAATTTATGAATGATAAATGCAATAAAGCTTGGCAAAATTGCCAAATGATCCAGGCTCTTTTCTTCGAGTTCTTCAAAAGCATATAATATGTCTTGTAATGAAATGCAAATTTTATCCCCTACTGTAATGCTTTGATATGGAAGCGAGTCTGTCAAAGAGTATATACATCTATATAATGAAAAATTTGGATTATTAAAAATAGCGTTATTGAACTGTTTTTTCGCTGATAATAATTTTATTATGTTTTCTTTTAAAGGTATTAGCAGATCTAACTTATCTGAAAATAATGCCTGCTGTACTCGATATAAGCTACTGAAAATATCGCTATTTATTAATTCACTAATCTGTTGGGTTAAATCATTTTTTTTATTTATTATACTATAAACCAGTAATTGGCCTATCCCAGAATAATTAAATGTTAGGTTATTGAGCATTATGCAAGAAGTAGGATCCAAAGCAATGATAACATGCGCTAAGTATAAGTCATCCATCCTAATGTTATGAGCAGGTACATAACACTTTATGACTTCTGAATATAGGTTAGTCATAACGGATAACAATTTCGTATCTTGGATATTAAGTAGTAATAATTTATTAAACTTCTCGGTTTTAACAAATTTTTTAGCTTCTTCCCAATCATTACTAAATGCATATGCTAATGATTTTAATGAATAGAACTTCTTTTTATTAAACTCTATGCAATTTATTTTCTTTACATCGCTTAATGTTATTTCAGGATCTACTGTATAATCATTTATATCCGCTTTTGAATTAATATCGGTATCGGTAATATTTATTTTAACTTCATTCAAAAACTTCATTACTTCATGATATCCCCATCTTTTGCTTTTATCATCAATTAATAGATTTTTTATTAAGATGAAAATAGCGTGATTCAATAACTTATAATTATTATCAATAGCATTTAAAACATAAGCATAACTACCATTATTTAATTTTCCGCTTATCATCTCTTGCAAATCTTTATTTAAGACCGATACTAAGCTATTGCCTGCTATCATAGAGAAGATACTCATTCCTAATGCATAATAATCAGCTGTATTATCATCATTACCTTTAGCATAACTATGGGCTTTAGCTCTATCAATACTTTCAAATAATAGAGACTGCTCTGCTCCATATAAATTGCTTATAGGGTTAAGAATAGTGATAGATTGGTTTAGAATAAGAGAATTCAGCTTTTCTATATACTTATCATTGAATTTAGTATCATTATTAATTTGCTCATCAATGAAATAAATATTATCGGTATTAATTTCTCCATGCATTATACCTTCTTTATGAAGACAATGTATTGATTCAACTAATTGTTCAATGAAGTTTCTAAATGCAAATGAAAACTCAAACTTTATTCCTTGGTTTAATAGTTCCTTAATACTGATTCCTAAAGGTTTCTCAACTATACAGACTATATGTTCTTTTTCTTCAATTTTTGTTATTTCTAAAGCTATAATTCTACTTAAATTAGGAATATTAGTTTGGGCTAGTTTTATAACCTCTTTAAACCGCATTAACTGAACTTGCTTAAATATAATAGCATACTTATTGTTAATAATTTCTCCTGATAAATCTTTTATTTCATATGCTTTAGCAAATTCGCTACTAAATTTCTGCAATGGCTTATCTAGTAATAAGTCAAATTCTTTTGCTATTCTATGTGGATTTTCTCCATCATTGACTCCAATAAAATCCCGATTAATTACTCTATGTTCAAGCATAAAACTCCTACTGCTAAACTAAACAAAAGCACTTAGATTATACTAAAGCTTTTAAAAGACCCTAATATAATATTTTATTTTAAATAAAGAAAATATTATTTATTTCTACCTTAAACACTTCTACACCATAATTTAATATTATCAATTGGTTAATAGTAGAAATTAGTAAAATAAAAAACTTAATTAATTTTTTATAATACTTAAGAAATATAATATTACTAACAATATATAACATAATTTTTTTAGAAAAAGTAGGATTTAAGATTATTAAGTTTAAATATTATTATACATAAATTTTTCATTCACCTAAGTTTTTAGGTATTCTCTTTTCCAATTATTATTAGTTTTACTCTTAAAAGCCCATTGAGTTTATGCCTTCACTCAACCTATATAAGATTTTATTGAATTAAAAATCAACCCTTGTTAGAATTAAATATAAATTAACAAAATAATACTAAAAACAATCAATAAACTCTTAATCAATCGAAATCCTTTAATTTACTTTAAAAAATTATGAAAAGTGCTCAAGAAAATAATCAAATAGATTGGAAATTAAGAGTAGGTGGAGACGTTGTAAAAGAAGAAGAGAATTTCTTAAAAAAATTATATGACTTACCTAAACATTTTCCAGAACAGATTAATCTGGATAATTCCTCAGAGTATAAACTGATTAAAGCTAATTATATTGCTGATGTTTTTCTTTACCTTGCAACAGGACAATACCCATTAGTAGAAGAAATAACACTAAAAAAGTTAAATATTGCTGTCAAATACGCATCAGGCAACTACATTTTTCCAGAACATATAGCTAAAGATTATGTAGATATTGGTAGCAAAACTAAAAGCTTGGATGAAATTATAAGCAATCATCAAATATTTTCAAACCAAAGTAAAGGTCCATTAGCTGAATTAGCTAGTCATTATATCTTAGCTGCGGCATTACGTAAAAAAGGTGAAAATATAGAGGCAACTTATGAGTATAGTAAATGCTATGATATGATACAAGGATATATAGACAAAGAAGCTTATAACATAGATCAAAGAGAAGTAGGCTATTCTAATAGCGCTAAAATCGGAACCACAAATATCCAGCAATGTGTAGCAGTTATAATCCATGATCCTGATACTAAGCAGAGCGCGCTAGCTCATATTGATTTTAACACATCGGCTAAAAGTTTAGGTAAGGTAATTGATAATTTCCCTAAAGATAAAACTTTAAACGTTTACTTAGTAGGTGCAAGAGATAGAACTTATGATAAAAATACTTCTGACGCTAATGTGAATAAAATTATCAAAGAAATAAAAAGGCATCCTAACTTAGATATAAAGGTAGCTGATATTAAAGATAGAGGAAGTCCTTCAGCAATAGTTTTTGATCCTAAAACTGGTGAGTTAACTAATGCCGTACCAGCTCATGATGATCCATACTTATATTTAAGGAAAATTAGTTTATATATCGATCCTTTCCGTAATACTTTAAATGAAGCATTTCAAATAATAGATGGTAAAGTTAAGCAAAATAAAATTTTAAATTTTGATGAAAAAAGTAAAGATATAATATTTGGATTGTATCGAGACAAAATAATTAGAGATGATTCTACAACTCTTGAAGAAGCTAACTCATGGCGAAGTAATGTTATAAAAGAGCCTATAATAAAAGTGGTAGAGCAAATCAGTGCTGAGGATAGTCAATTTAAAGAAAGAATAGTAAAAGAGGTAATTGCAGCGAAAATTGCCAGTACTTCACAACTTCTTAATAGAGATATAACAAAGGTAGAAAAAGAATTAAATCAAGCTGTATCAGAAGAGTTTAAGGATAAGCAGTTAAACAATATAACGCTTGAGAAAGTAATAAATAATCATTTAGAACGAATTCAAACTAAACAAGCAGAACTGAATTCAGAATGGGAAGATATTAACAATTCTTTACCTAAAAATTTTAACGCCTTTGATCATTCATTTACTCATGCTGAAAAGTTTCAAAGCATTCAAACAAAGCTGGATCAAGAAGTAAAATCAAGTGATAAAAATATCTTACAAATGATATTAAGCAATCAATCAGATATAATGAATGAAAAAAGTTTTGTTGAACGTATTAAGGATGAAAAAAACATATCAAATAAACTAAAGAAACTTAATGAAAGATAGAAGATTAATATAGTTTCTATTGCTTATGTATTTTAAATTTTTAGATATTTTTATTTCCAGTTGATTAAATATATATTGATACAATAATGCGAAAAATACCAGATAAATCCTTTATTAATTGATTTTTAGTTGCTTTAAAAATTATGAAAAGTACTCAAGAAAATAATAAAACAGATTGGAAATTAAGAGTAGGTGGAGACGTTGTAAAAGAAGGAGAGAATATTTTAAAAAAATTGGATGAGTTACCTAAGCATTTTGCTCCAGAAATGAGGATGGCTCATTACTTGGAATATAAGCAGCAAATTGTAGAAAATTACGATATTAGTTATAAGCACTTTATTAAAAATGAATATTTATTAGCGGAAGCAGAATTGCTAAAAAATTTAGAAACAGCGGTTAAATGTATAGCAGTTGATATCTTTTTACCAGAGATTATAGCAAAAGATTATATAAATATTAGTAATAACACTAAAAGCTTAGATGAAATTATAAGTAATCATCAAATATTTTTAAACCAAAATAAAGGCCCATTAGCTGAATTAGCTAGTCATTATATCTTAGCTGCGGCATTAGATAAAAAAGGCGAAAATATAGAAGCAACTCATGAGTATAGTAAATGCTATGAGTTACAACAAGGATCAATAGATAGAGAAGCTTATAACATAGAGCAAAGAGAAGTAGGCTATTCTAATAGTGCTAAAATCGGAACCACAAATATCCAGCAATGTGTAGTGGTTATAATTCACGATCCCGATACCAAGCAGAGTGCTCTAGCTCATATTGATTCTGATGTAAATCTTGAAAGCTTAGGCGGAGTGATTAATAAATTTCCTAATGATAAAGACTTAAATGTTTACTTAATAGGTGGTAAAAGCAGAGAATCAGGCAAGTTTATTTCTGATAATAACGTAGCGAAAATTATGCATGAGATAGTGAAATACCCTAACTTAGATATAAAAGTAGCTGATATAAAAGATAAAGGAAGTCCTTCAGCAATAGTTTTTGATCCTAAAACTGGCGAGTTAACTCATGCTGTACCAGCTCATGATGACCCATCCTTATATTTAAGGAAAATAAAATTGAATATTAATAACTCTGATATTCTAAATGAAGCATTTCAAATAATAGATAACGAGATTAAGCAAAATAAAATTTTAAATTTTGATAAAAAAACTAAGAAAAATATATTAGATTTGTATAAAGATTATGTGATTAACAATAGCATGACCCTAAATCAAGAGAGTGAATCATGGAAAGGCAATCTTATAAAAGAGCCTATAATAAAAGTGGTAGAACAAATAAGTGCTGAGGATAGCGAATTTAAAAAAAGAATAATAGAAGAAGTGGTTATAGCAAAAATTGCCAGTACTTCACAACTTCTTAATAGAGATATAACAAAGGTAGAAAAAGAATTAAATCAAGCTGTATCAGAAGAGTTTAAGGATAAGCAGTTAAACAATATAACGCTTGAGAAAGTAATAAATAATCATTTAGAACGAATTCAAACTAAACAAGCAGAACTGAATTCAGAATGGGAAGATATTAACAATTCTTTACCTAAAAATTTTAACGCCTTTGATCATTCATTTACTCATGCTGAAAAGTTTCAAAGCATTCAAACAAAGCTGGATCAAGAAGTAAAATCAAGTGATAAAAATATCTTACAAATGATATTAAGCAATCAATCAGATATAATGAATGAAAAAAGTTTTGTTGAACGTATTAAGGATGAAAAAAACATATCAAATAAACTAAAGAAACTTAATGAAAGATAGAAGATTAATATAGTTTACATTTGATACTTCAACATTTGCGTTGTCAAATTTCGCGGGTTCGCTGACGCTCACCTATTTAATTAGGCTTTCCAAGCTCACCGCTTATTTTAACTGTTGAAGTCTCCTTGGTAGATAAAAAAGGGCAGGAAAAGCCGCCCCCAATGCCATTATTGGAAAAGATTCTACTCAGAAAACGATATATCGTTGAGACGGTGTTCTGCTTACTCAAGGCCAGATTTGATCTAGAATACACAAAGCATCGCTCTATTTGGAACCCTCTCCTATATTACCTAGCTGCAATTGTTTCTTATTGCCTCAAATCCTCCAAACCTTCTATCTCTTATTCAATTCTAATCCCGAACTAAGGTTTAAGCACATGACCAATCTTTATCTGATTGTGATCATTGTTTGTATATAAACGATTTTTTCCAACTTCAGATTACGGCTTAATACTATTAACTTAATCTTATAGAAAAAAACGAGTTTAGACCAAAAAAATCCATAGAAGATTAACTTACCGCTACAATCTAGCAGATATTAACAAGTAAGTTAACACAATCTATCTATAATAATTAATAAGCTAATTTATTTTTTCTACTTTAGTATCAAGCATTACATTTTCAGCAAAAGTAATAAGTTCACGATAATTTTCCACCATTAAGTGATCTATACCCTTCTCTTTTGCCATACGAATTTCAGATGGCTTATTACCAAATAATATAGGCAAACACTTAGAGTTATATCCACACTCTAAGTCTGCTATGCTATCGCCTATAAACCATATATCATTATTAAATGATTCTTTATTAAACATCCCATTAAGTGCTAAATAAGCTGGATCCGGAGCTGGTTTATCTAAATTAGCATCGCATGCTCCTACTACCGCATAAAAGTAATGCTCAAGTCCAGCCTTTTTCACTTCTTTTCTTAAAAATTCTCCATCTTTATTACTTACTACTGATATAATAACTCCAGCATTATATAAAATATCTAATATTTCTACTATATCAGGCATTAACTGAATATTATCCAAATGAACTGCACTAAAGTGAGCTTTATATAGCTCGGCTGCTTCTTCCCATTTTTCACCAAATATATTAGGAAAAGAGTCTCTGACTGAAAGATGGACATTTTCCTGAAACAATTTAGTGCTAAGTAGTTGTTTATCTAAATCCAATTTCTCCATAGCAGCATGTAGTGCATTATAAAAAATTGATTTAGAGATAATGATAGTATTATCCCAATCGAATAATACTGCTTTAGGTTTAGATAATTTCAATTTAGACGACGACATTTTTACGATTACTCTATTAAACTTTTAACCGATTCTATTGATTATATTGAGTTTTATATAAATATCTATTATTTTTTCTTACTTAATTCAACTTAAAATTGCTTTTATATATCCTCGTTTAATTACCAAGCTAAATATCTCATTAATAAATAAAGATTTAGTATGTTACCAACAACTGATATAAAAAGTTCAAACTTTTATCCGCTTTAGTTTAGCAAGTTTTTATTTCTGATAAATATAAGAAATTTAGAATGTATAGGAAAAAAATTAAATTTTCAATACAGAAATAAATCCGTCATTTAATCGATAAGTGGTTTCTTTTTATAGAACTTATTCACTTACAAATTTATAATTTTCATTATGAGCTTTTAATTATTATCCTTAGTAAAATATTTTACTCTCATACTAAGAAATGGATATTCAATAACATTAAAAGTCATTTTAGAAATCATCAATATAATTGGAATATATAATAACAGTAAACCAAACTTTATAGCTTCTTGATTAGCACTAAGTGAAATTAAAAAGGTATTTAAAAACCAGTCTTCTATTCCTAAACCTTGTAATCCACTTTTTATGAAGTCATGTAATAAATAAATAGAAAAGCTCATACTTCCTAATGTCGATAATATTTTTGATACAGAACTTTCTTGCGCTCCAGAAAAGGCTTGTTGATATAGAACAATTAGTCCCCCACATAAAACAGCCATAATTGAAGTAGATAATGGTATAGGCAAATCATCTAAATAATTTATCAATAAATACCACATTAGGGCAATATATAAAGTTAGAAAATACCTTGATTTTAAAATATAAACTATGAATTTTCTTTTTAACTCTTGCTTCTCATAGTAAGAAACTATCATACCTATAACGAAGATATCGAAATTGCCGAAAAATGAATAATTAAAAGAGATAGCTAGCTTTTTCCACCCATAATCCTGCAATAACGAATAAAAAAGAAAAATTTTTAAAATGATTATTAAGAAAAGGAGTTTTAATAGAATTGCGATACCGTATTTGCGATATGCGTTAAAAATTAATGGAAATAGTAGATAGAAGGTAAACTCAACACTGATAGTCCACCAGTTAAATGATAAATATTGATATCCCCAATCTCCAACTATCCAAGAATCACGGACTTTCCCAGGAAAATTTAACCCAAAAAGATTAATAAAATCAAGCGCCGTAAAATTATCCATGATAACCACACTCATTAAAAATAATAAGGTAACCAAGGGATATATACGTAATATTCTGTTATATATAAATTTTCCGTAAATTATTTTTTCATTTTTATGTTTATAAGCGATTGAGAAAAAAAGATATCCACTTAAAGTAAAAAATAGAGGAACACCTATATCAAAATGCCAATAATGAACCAATTCGCCATTAGCTAAATGAAAAATCACTATAAGTATAGCAGCAAAAAACCTTAAATGGTCTAAGGTTGAAATATAATTAACATTTTTACTATACATAACTATACGTAATAATATTTAAGGAATTGTTATAAATTATTCTCTAAAAATACAGTATTGTTAACAAAAAGCAATTTTTCCTCACATCGAAAAGCAGCTATCTACAACAAACCTTCATTACGAAGAGCGCGTTACAAAACAATTTAGCGCTACTATAAACTCTTTATTCTTTAAGATATTATTGGTATCTATCTACAATTAGCTCTCTTAAAAATTGAATTAATGGCTAATAATTTATACTCAAAGATGTAAATTATTTGATTAATATAAAACTACTTTACAAATGCATTATAAGACAATTTATTCATAGTATAAAATACAATTGTTTTATAACCAAAAATGAAAAAATATTTTAAAATTGGAATTAAATCAGCAAACATAAAAAAAGGAAATGCAAAATTAAATACAATTAATCAAATTGGTACTACAGATAAAGTCGGCAATTATATTAATAAAAACGCAAATGATAATATTACAGAGCTGAAAGATGCTATGTATTATGGAAGCTACGAAGCATATAATGATTACAAAAAAGAAGTAAATAGCAACGAATTTATCTACAGCAAAGAGTTAAGTCTTAAACATAAGATTCCTTTATATGCCCTTATACTCACCTTTAGCTTAAGCTTTTTAATACACACTAAGGTATTGCTTATATGTTTTATAAACCTTACCAATATACTTTATCTTTTTTTAATTATTTTTAAGAATTACTTATTTACTAAAGGGATAATACTAAACAAAGAAAGCAATATCACAAAAACCGACACAGAAAATTCAAATAATATTAAAGATAAAACTCTACCCTACTATTCTGTATTATTACCTTTATATAAAGAAGCTGGGGTAGTGGAGCAATTAATCCAAAATATACAATCATTAGACTACCCTAAAGAAAAATTACAAGTAATAATAATAATAGAGTCAGACGATATAGAAACATTAGATGTGATCAATATGCTAACCCTACCAAAACATTTTAATGTAGTCATAGTACCAAACTCTTTTCCAAAAACTAAAGCTAAAGCCTGCAATTATGCATTAAAATATGTATATGGCGAATTCTTGACTATTTGGGATGCAGAAGACCAGCCAGATACTCAACAATTAATAAAAGCTTTAGAGGTATTAAAGTATGATAAAGCAAACTTTGGCTGTGTGCAAGCTAGGCTTACTTACTATAACGCCTATGAAAACTGTTTAAGCAAAATGTTCACCATGGAATATGCTACATTATTCAATTACATACTCCCTGCTATATCAAATCACAATCTACCTATACCACTTGGAGGTAGTAGTAACCATTTTAGAGTCAGTATACTAAAAAATATAGGAGGATGGGACTCACACAATGTAACAGAAGATGCAGAGTTAGGAATACGGATGGCAATCAATAAAATACCAGTAGGAACAATAAATAGCTATACATATGAAGAGTGCCCTTTAAGCTTAAGTAGTTGGATTAAGCAAAGGGCTAGATGGTTAAAAGGCCATCTATATACCTATTGGAGTTATATGACTTCTCCTGTAGTTACTTATAAAAAACTAGGCATACTAGGGTTTATCTGCTTCAATTATATGCTAGGAGCAGCACCTATATCTTTACTATTAACTCCTTTCTCGTTTGTCATAATTGCTTTAAATTACTGCAATATAGTAAATTTTCCTCAACCTTGGTGCAATATAACTTATATCTTCTCAATAACAAATCTTATCCTCGGAATAACAACTCTATTATATAACTCAATATCAATTACCCATCTACCAAACTGCAAAAATAATAAAGTCACTTTCTCTAATATGAAAAAAGTCGCCCTATTATATCCTCTATACTTCACTTTACATATTGCAGCAGCAATACTAGCATTATTAGAATTAATTAAAAAACCATACTACTGGAATAAAACTACCCATGGCATAAGCAAAATAAAAAAGATATAAAACATCTACTAAATGACGGATAATGAGCTTCTCAATAAGCTTACTGAAAAACCCCAAAAAGCTAGGCATAAAAGTAAGATAAAATTGTAGTAACTTTATAATATTTTAAAGTAATACAGCTTCTCCTGGCTCTAAAATCAATATCTTAGGCGTTACTAAATCTGAAGTAAGTTTTCTAAATGACGAAATAGCTTCGTCAAATCCATCATCAGCTAATGGAAAAACACCATAGTGGATAGGTATACCATATTGAGTATTTAGAAGTTTTAAAGCTTTTAAAGCCTCCTTAGGGTTTAAGTGATTTGAAGACATAAACCATCTAGGCGAGTAAGCACCTATAGGCATAAGAGCTAATTTAAATTCTTTAAATTTATCAGCAGCTTGCTTAAAGTTCATCCCATCAATATAACCAGTATCTCCAGCAAAATAAATATTACCTTCACTAGACTCAATTATAAATGCTCCCCATAATGCCTTATTTTTATCACTTCCCCTTCTTGCTGACCAATGATAGGCTGGATAGCAATGAATTTTAACTTTATCATCAACATCTTCATCATTAACATTATTAACTAAAACATCTTGATTAAGTGATATTGAATGATACCAATCTAAAGTTTTAACTTTAATATTTTTTACCATTGACTTCAAAAGAACATCATTTCCTAAAGGAGTAATAAATAATGGGTTATGTAGCTTAGTTAATTTTTTTATGGTTTGATAGTCCATATGATCGTAATGGTTATGGCTAATTAATACTACATGTATTGGCGGTAAATCTTCGAACTTTATTCCTGGTAATATAGATCTTTTTGGGCCTATAAAAGAAAAAGGACTAGCTCTTTTTGACCATATAGGATCAGTCAAAATATTCATTCCCTTAATTTGAAGTAATACAGTGCTATGACCTACCATGCTAACTCTAATGGAGTCTTTGTCAGTTATATAATTTGGAGGCACATCGTATCTCTTAGGCTCAGCAATTTTAGGCCATTTTGCTGCTTTTCTAGTTGAACGCCATAAAAGGAAATCTTTGAAACCTTTTTTACTATGAGTCTTAACATTATTAAAAAATACATTACCGTCATAATTTAAACTACGCGGTCCATTATAATATTGTTTAGTATTCTTGGAGAAAAGTCTTGAATACCATAAAAAAAGCTTGAAAATTACCCATATTCTTAATCTATATAGTGATTTCATATAATTTATGTAAAGTGATGAATGATTTATAAATTATAAAGTAAATAGCGTTTTTTAATTTGTTAATTTATATTTCAATCTAAAAATTTTTATAATCATCTGAATAATATTTTTGCTATAGATAGTGGTAAATATATTTATATCAACTTTTAAAGTCATTAATATAGCCTCTGAACAAAAAACATATTATATATTAATATAGATTTGACATTTTAATAAACTGCTTGTAATCCTTTTACACGTACTATTAAAAAATATCATTATAAAAAAAGAAAAGTCGTTGTTGCATCGATTTAATGTAATAACAAAGTATATTAATTTTAAAGGAAAAGGTTGAAAGAGAATGGGTAAAGAAAAGTTTCAAA
>CAYLWW010000007.1:0-27892 GCA_964387585.1 uncultured Candidatus Midichloriaceae bacterium | reverse complement strand
ATGCTATCGATCAAGCCTTTGAATTCTATAATTATCAATTGGAATGACTATATTTCAAAACAAATAAAATCTTTTCTAAAAATATCCCCAAAACATCTCTCTTAACTCCTTCCTAATCAATTATTGGGGTATCTACTATCTCAATTCAATAGCATATCTTAATGATTTCTAATTTCGAATTGGAGTTGAAAAGGTTGATTAAAGATAGGGTTATGATAAACTGTATTACACCTTGGTAAAATCCTTTAATACTCAAATGCTTCAACTTAATTTACTATAAATCATCATTTCCTCTAAATATCTCTTCAATGAAGTTTAAACTAATACTGGTTTAAATTAAGCCGCTTCACCTGTAAGACGAGCAAAAGCCTTATCATACCCTAAAATTGGTAACAAACGCTTAAGTTCAGGACCATTTTCTGCACCTGTAAGCGCTAAACGAATTGGATTAAATAAATCTTTCCCCGAACGTGTTGTCATGCTTTTTACTAGCTCTATCCAATGCTCCCATACTTTATCGTTCCAATTATCTTTAGGCAATAAGGTAGCGGCTAATTTAGTGAATTCAATATCTACTATGATAGGGCTAATTTTAGCATTACATATAGACCACCAATCTTTTGCTTCTTTGATCACTTTAATATTAGGCTTTACTAATTCCCAAAAACTCTCGTCTATACCTAATACACCTTCTTCTATGAGTCGATGTTTTGCAATGTCATAGCTTAAACTATGTATTAACTTTGTATTTAATCTTTCTAGCTCACTTAAACTATAATTTACTGAAGACCTACTAAATTTACTGAAGCTAAATTCTTCTACCAACTCTTTTAAATAGTTTTTATATTCTATATTATCTGAAGTTCCTATTTTAGCTAAAAAACTGTTTAAGGACATAGCTTCTATACCATTAGAGCGTAATGAAGAAATATCAAACCCTCCAATACGTTTAGATATTTCCTGATCCTTACTCTGCAATAAACAAGTATGAGCAAAAGATGGTAAAAAGCTTACTCCTAAAGCTTCAAAAATCTGTATATGAGTAGCGCTATTAGAAAGATGGTCTTCACCTCTGACTATATCAGTAATAGCAAAATCTATATCATCAACAACTGAAGCTATAGTATAAGTCATACTTCCATCAGTTTTTATCAAAATAGGATCACTTAAAGCGGAACTATTGAAACGCAAAACACCCCTTATCCTATCTTCCCAAATTATTTCCTTATCTTCGAGCAAAAAGCGCCAATGAGGTGTAATACCCTGCCCTTCAAGCTTAAGTTTTTGCTCTTTAGTTAATTTTAATGACGCTCTATCATATATAGGCGGTAAGTTACGACTTAAGAGAGATTTTCTTTTAATTGATAGCTCCTCTTGAGTTTCATAACAGGGGTATAAACGACCACTGTCGATAAGCATTTTTTTTGCTTCATTATAACGTTCCATTCTTTCAGATTGTCTGAAAGTACTATCCCATTCTAATCCTAACCAACTTAAATCAAACTTAATTTGATTAAGAAACTCTAAACTAGATCTTTGACTATCAGTATCATCAATTCTTAATATAAATTTGCCATTTTGAGATCTTGCATAAAGCCAATTTATTAAAGCAGTTCTCACATTACCTACATGAAGTAACCCTGTTGGACTAGGTGCAAATCTAGTTACTATAGTCATATAAAAATTAAATTTATTTTATTATATAATTGTGAAAATAAAGTCTTTTAAATATTCAAAAGAGTTTATCATACATTGTTTTAGGCAATAGGAATAAAACCTTTTATAAATTTTAAACTTTTTATTAGTCTATTTATATTACGCTCTACAAATAGCATCGTTTGCTGATAATCCGAAGAATTATCATTAAGGAAATATAGTATAACTGATTTATATAAACTAGATAACACTAATCGTTTTGTATAGTAGTTATAATCTATAGAAGCATCACCTATAGCCCTCCACATCACATCAGAAGATCTCCAATTAAGTTTGGTAGCTATACCCAAGTTCCATGGCAATAATAAATAAGAAATTGTTCTACCGAGAGCAGATTTATGCTCTTCTAATAAGCTCAACCTAATATGAATACAATGGATAATTTTTTCACGAATGGAATTAATATTACTATTATTTGTATTTACATTTTCTATGAATATATCTTTCATTTTTTTATCAATACTAGAGAAGAAATAATCTATTATACTAATATTTCCTTCACTAAAAATTAATTCCCCCATATTCGACGGAAGAGAAGCATTGATGCATGCATCAGTAATAGTACTTTGACGCCACCCTTCAAACGGCACCATGTCTAAAGCATTAAGTAAAATCTTTTCTTTTATATCAAGTAGTTCTGCATCCATAATAGCTTTCACCTTAAAATACTATAATTCTAGCTACTAGATGACCATAAAATAATGCCAATATCCCAACGAAGCATGATAATATAGATAAAGAGTACAGCAAAAATACTGTTACTTTTTTAATTACCAAAGATTGTACATAATCATCGATTATTACTCTTATTCCTATAAGACCGTGATATATAAACAAAACTATAAAAATAATTACAGCGACTAAGTTAACTGGAGAAGATATGAAATCTTTAACCTTTTCATGATCACCGTACTCTAATAATTTTAAAACTGAAATGGTACACCACAAAGATAACGGTAAAAGTAAAATAGCACTTACACGTTGCATTAAATAGTCATAAGTAACTTTTTTCATTTAGATAATTTAGATAATTTAGATAAATCAATATTAAATAATTTTTGTGATTAATAAAACCGCAATAGTAAGTAATACAGGTAAACACAATATAAAATACGCTGAAATGGTTACTACTTTCATACTAAACCCCTTACCCATACTCCAAAACAAGTAACGTATTCCGGCACAAGCATGATAAAATAAGCAATATAGCCATAATGTAACCACTAACTTACCCATTGCGCTATTAAATACTACATAATAATAGTAAGTTACTTTATCGTTAGAATAAAAATAAAATATCACTCCCCATAATAATATAATTAACCCTATAAATAACGCTACACCAGTTATACGATGTAGTATCGACAAAACAGAAGTAATTTGAGGCTTATAAATTGTTAAATGAGGAGAAAGTGGTAATGACTTATGCTTTATCATAATAATATCAGTACATAAATTGTAAAAAAATGTTCATAAAAATTATTTATTTTATTTATTAATTACCAAACCAAAGTTATATTTTTCTAAATAAAAGACTAGCATTGGTACCACCAAAACCGAATGAATTTGATAAAGCTAAATTAACTACTTTTTGTATAGCAAAATGAGGAACTAAATTCATATCGCAATCATTTTCAGGATTATCCAAATTTAGAGTAGGCGGCACTATATTATCTCTCATAGCTAACAAAGAAAATATCGCTTCAACACTTCCAGCGCCTCCTAACAAGTGTCCTATAGCAGATTTAGTAGAAGATATCGCAAGCTTTTCATTATATTGAAATAGTTTTTTTATTGCTGAGTACTCAATCATATCACCTAACGGCGTGGAAGTTCCATGAGCGTTGATATAATCTACTTGCTCAGGTCTTACTTTAGCTTTATTAAGCGCCGCTAACATTGCCCGGTATCCCCCATCCCCTTGAGGATCAGGAGCAGTAATATGGTATGCATCCCCAGTTAACCCATATCCTACCAATTCACCATATATTTTTGCATTACGCCTCTTAGCGTGTTCAAATTCTTCTAAAATAACTACCCCAGCTCCTTCTCCCATAACAAAACCATCTCGTTCCTTATCCCAAGGTCTAGATGCCTTCTCTGGGCTATCATTATACTTAGTTGCTAAAGTACGAGCTGCAGCGAAACCTGCTATACCTAAGCGGCAAATTGCTGCCTCTGAACCACCGCATATCATTACATCCGCTTCATCATAAGCTATTATTCGACCAGCCTCACCTATTGCATTAGCACTACTTGCACATGCACTCACTACTGAGTAATTAGGTCCTTTTAAGTTATACCTAATTGATAAGTGGCCAGAAGCTAAATTGATAAGACTAGCTGGAATAAAAAATGGGCTAATCCTCCTAGCTCCTTTTTCAGCTAGAATGTTAGCATTATTTTCTATACACATTAATCCGCCTATCCCAGATCCCATCAACACCCCACATCGATCAGGATTACTAGATTCTTTATAATCCCAGCCAGAATCATCTACAGCTTGAACAGCAGCACCAATAGCTAAGTGAATGAATCTATCCATAGTTTTTATCTCCCGCCCCTCTATATAATCACCCGGATTAAAACCTAAGATAGCATCCTCATCAACAGTTGGTATGTAAGCAGCTATCTTACACATTAAATCGTCTACAGGAAATAATGTTTCTGGTATAGCTTTAATACCAGATTTAGAATTAATAATGTTAGTCCAAGACAAAGAAGCATTAGGGCCAACAGGTGTTACTAGCCCTACTCCAGTAACTACTACACGTCTCATATTTTATATGAAGTTATATATTGGTTATAGTTATAAGTTATTATAAATGAGGTTATTGTAAATTAGTTTTAAGTATATTTCAAAGTAATTTCAGTATAGCTAACTTTAGTTTAAGTTACAGTAAAATTTATTATTTGCTCAAAGAAAAGTAAATAATAACCAATATTGAAGGAATATGCGGTAAGAATGACGTAGCAAAGTACAGAGAATCGTTAAAAAAATCCCCCTTATAAGTTATGAGACTCATAAGGGGGAGACAAATTGTTATTAGGTCGAAATTAAAAAAGCTTAACTTTATAACTCAGCAGTATCAGGAGTATTAAGCTTTATATCATCGTTTGATCCGTATAGTAAGCTACTAAATGCATCTTCAACATACTCTAGTGTAGGTGCAATAGCTTTAGCCCCTAATGAATATAACTGATGAGCCCCAGATATACTTGCTAATAATTTTAAGCCATCAGCTATTTTTACTGCACTGCTAGCATACTCATTAGCTGAAAATTGACCAGTAAATAACTTATAACCCGAGTAAGCTGCACCTAAATGAGGAATGATAGCTGCTAAGTATGAATTGCTTTGAGCTATTTCTTCAGCATTATAAACGTTATAATTGCTAATTAAACTATTTCCAGCAGCCATAAGAGCTGTTGTACCCAATCCAAATACTCCTAGAGGGCTTCCTGCAATAGTTGCTATAGCTAAGGTTGATGCAACAGAAAATGCAGTATCACCTAAAATATCTGTTCCATAATGATATAGGAAATCTGTAATACCTTTTGAAGATGCATCATGCAATTTAGGTTCTGCAGACCAAAACTTAACTTTACTTATAGCATATGGTGTTGTAGCACCTGCTGCTTTAATAGCTATATCCTTAATCATTTGAGAATTATGAACATCAAAACCATTAGTACCGCCAACAGCTATAGCAGCAGCTGAACTAAAGTAACCTAAAACTTTAAGAGCTTTATCACTCCATGATTCAGGAGTGCTAGACGCTACTTTTAAGCTTTGATAAAATTCAGGGCTTACATGCTTTAATGGAAGTAAGTCAGTTAACAAGTACTTTATGCTGTCCCAATTTTCAATAACAGTAGTACCTAGATATCCACCAGTAGCTAAATTAGTTTGCCATGGCATAATTTTAAGAGCTTCACCGTATTGTTTATTATACACTTCTTTTTCAGAGAATGTGATTTCATCTTGAGGTTTTTCTTCAATTTCTTCATCTTTTTGTATTACTATTTCTTCCTCTTTCGGCATTACTTCTTCTTTTATAATTTCTCCATCATTTAACATTATGATCGCTTCATTTTCATCCTCAGCATATTTCTTTTCTATAGTTTTTCTCTTAGTGAGTTTGCTTTGAACATTTTTGTCTTTATGTTTTTCTATTTCCTCTTCTATTGCTGCTTTTTTTGTATAGTACTCTTCTTTTAGCTTGAACTCTTTAGGATTTATAGCAATCAATTCTTGAGAAGAGGAAGCATCATTGATCATCAATTTATTATCGCTATTTGCTTCATCTGGAAGAGCTTTAAGCACTTCTTTAGTCTCACCTTTTTCCCCACTTGTAAGAGCTTTAAGCATTTTTGTATAATCCTTATCCTTTCCCATTATACTTGCTATCTTACTCTTAGTCTCAGGAGAAAGATTCATTTGAGTAATAAGACCTTTCCCGAAATATTGCGCTATTACTTCTGAATACTCTTGGCTAAATTCTGTGCTTAATACATCACGCACTAAAGCAATTTTATTTTTAACGTATAATTCTGCTAAATCTCCTTGCCCAAAATATTCTTTTAACCCATTTTCAAATTCTGCTGATTTAAAAATGTCCTCTTTCTCTGCTTCTACTTTAAACTTTATCTTAGAAGCTACATTGCTCAGTAGCATTTTTGTAGCTGCATCTGACTTAGACTCATCTTTCATATTTAAAGCTTTATAAAGTGGAGAACGCCCATAAGAATCAGAAACCATTAAAAGGTCAATAGGAGATTTAGCATATTGTGTTAATATCTCTTTAAATATATCTTCATTGAACACTACTTTATCGTTTAGTAGATAATGGAATAAATTTTGCTCTTTTACAGTACTATGAATATCTATTTTATCTTTTACAGCGTTAAATAACTCTGTATTTCCTGTTTTTACTGCCTTGAAAACATGCTTAACATTAATAAAAGGAGCAAGATCTTTATCATTAGCCATATCTGTAGCAATTTTTGCAGCTAAAGCTGGGCTACTTTTAATAGCATAATCTAATGTCATTTTCTGCAAATCATCTGATTTTGTTAAATCTAACGCCTTTTTATCATATAGTAGCTCAAATATTCCTGCATTTTTTAACTCTTCATTTTGAGTTATTTGATTTAAGAATAAATTATTACTACTTACAGTAGCACCTTGTGATACGAATTCTTTGACGTCTTGTGCATCAACATGAGAAGCCTTAAATTCTTTAAGCATAATATCAAGAGGTGTTTGTGATTTCTCATTAGCAGAATTTATAACATCCTTTAACTCTACCCCACTTTCTTTAACTAAAGTATTAAGCTTAGGATTAGCTGCTATTTTATGAGCAACAGTATCACCATTTTTAAATTTACTTTTGATTAAATCAGGATTGCCTTTATCTAATGCAGTTTTTATTAATTTATGATCATTTGAATTAAACGCCTTTTGGAAAGCATTAGTAGCTACTTTATCAGTTACTGGAACTGAAAGATCTGCTCCTTTATTGATTAAATCGATAGCTATATCTGGATTTTTATCCACAGCTAATTCTATAGAATATTTCCCATTTGCATCTGGATTATTAATAGTACCAGCAATTTTATCTTTAGCTATATTATAAAGATCTGGATCTTGCACAACTTTATGAGATAAATATTCACCATCTGCAAAAGATCTTTCTAATACTTTAACATCAGCTTTTTCCGTTGCTGTTTTTGCTAAATCTTTATTACCAGAAGTAAAAGCTTTTTGGAAAGTTTTATCTGAAAGCGCTGCTCCCTTCTCAAGCAAATCAATTGCTATTTCATGATTACCATCTATAGCTAAACCTACTGGAGATTCACCTTTACTATTTAGCTTATTAATATTTTCGCCATTGATTTTATCTTTAGCTATATTATAAAGAGCTGGGTTTTTTACAGCTTTATGTGCTAAATAATCACCATCTTTAAATGGAGCATTTAATGCCTCTTCAGGAGCACTTTCTATAGCCTTTTTCGCTAACTCTTCATTGCCAGCGTATAAAACTTTTTGTAGTAAGTTATTAGCTTTTGGGTCGCCTTCAACTTGCTTATTAACCGCATCGTTTTTAGTATCGATTATATCATATGCAGTTTTATATAATCCTTTTTCAATGGCAACTTCTAATGCTCTTTTATTATCAATTTCTATATTAACATTAGCACCACTTTTGATTAATACGTTAGCTATTCCACCTTTTCCTTCAGATAAGGATTTTATTAAATTGTTATCTAAATTCAATTTAGCTTGTGAAAATGGCAATTTAGCTAAAAATGGAAATTTTTCTACTATTTGATCGAATCCATTTCCAAGCTCTAAAGAGTATTTTAATAAACCAATATTATCTTTTGTTATAGCGTATTCAGCCATATCTTGAGTAGCTTTAGGTATATAAAAAATTGCAGCTACCTTACCAAGATTAACAATAGCATCTAAATATGAACTTAGTTGTTTCATAGCTAATCCTCCAACTACTAAACCTGTTCCAGCTACTGCGGCTAAACCTTTAGGTCCTAACAATAATTTCGCTGTATTTATTATGTGCGTATGCATTCTGTTTTCCTTCCCTTAATTAAAAAATATACTTGTATCAATTTTATTTTATTTATATAGTGCTTCACCTAATTAAAAATTAGTAAAATAACTTAAAAGTTATTTAAATTTCTAAAAAATTTTATTGCACTATAAAAAATCAAATAAATCTTGAAATCCATGTATAAGAGATTTATTTAGAAAATTAAAGCATTTTTTTATATTTTTTATTAATTTAAGCTCCTAATTAATAGTTAATATTAAGTTTTTTATTCAAAAAACAATAAAGATCTATTTTTATCATTTTTATATCTGATTAACAAGATAAATAAATTAGTTACTACTTTTACGCTATCGATTACTCAACTTAAACCCAACAAACAAAGAATGTTCTTTAGTTTAATATGAGCCTAAATCCTTCCAAAAAAACAACAGCAATTCAGAAATAATATTAGAGTTATTTGAATTAATATCTAAAACTAGTTGGTATAAATCAGACTTTAATCGCTTTAGTATATTACTGAAAGAAGCTGGATCTAAATTTGATATAAATACTAGAGATAGTGAAGGAAACACACTTCTAAATAAAGCAGCAAAAATGAATAATGTAATAGCTACTCAATCTTTAGTAAAAGTTCCTCATATAGATGTCAATAACTTCAATAATGATGGGGAAACTCCTTTAATTACTACATCATATAATGGCTATTATAGGTTATTCAATGTGCCAAGCAGCTTGGTTGGTAAAATCGATCTAAACGTTAAAGATAAGTGAATATGCTATAAATTAGTAGTAGAAGTAAAAAATTAGTTTTCAACTAGCTAACTTTATCAGCTATTCGGTTTTTTATAACCTATGAAAGCTTGCATTATCAATCATAGAAAATTTTCGAAGTTTTAGCTAAGTTAGATTATATAAAACCTTGTATTATCCATTCAATATTTCAAATATTCAGTATCGTAATACAAGGAATAAGTTCTTCATTATTACTAAGCTACCATCATAAAATATCCACCTACACTTTAAAATAATATCAATAGATCACCCCTAGAGCAGCCCATTATCGATTTCTAAAGTAAACAATTTAAACGCTTCTAAATCACATGATCCTACTAAATATGGAACTTTTTCCTGATCTTCTTTGTATGCTGTAATATTTTCCAGATAGCTATGTTTTCCATTGATAGTAGGAAAATTCAGCATGGACAAAATACAATCTTTAGATTTGTCAAATTTCTCTTGATTGGTCTTATAGTAATCATAAAAGTGCTCCTCCATTTCTGAAGTAAAGTACCCAGGTATATTACTCTCTACTTGGAATTTCACTTCTTTAATGATCTGTTTCCATACTGAATCTGGGGTTTGGATAATATCATCTAAAGCTTCCTTCATCTCATTAAAGTTTAGTTTAATTCCATTGCCCCCAGACCCTCCCCAATTGCATTCAAAAAGATTCTGTATTGGGAAAGCCAAATTTTTTGAATAATATAGTTGCTCTTGATATTGCTTAAAGAAAGGATTATAAACTACGTATTTTTTAAATTCCTCAGGAACTGCTTCTAGGGTTACCTTGCCTGTATTGAGCTTTTTAACATAGCTCAGCGATGTATCATCTTGAGAAAAGAAAATATTTAGCGTCTTATATCCATCATTATCTCTTATTCCACTAGCTGCTATATTAGAACCATCTCCATCTAGTGCTGTAAATGTAAAATATTTGTCATGCTCAACAAAACCAACATTATTATGCTCTACGTCCTTATTTCCAACTAATACTTGCACTAGATTAGTTATCTCAGCATTTTTTATTGGTTTAATATTTATTTCATTGGTGCAGGATCCGTGAAATGGAAATATCTCAGATACATTAGGATTCCTAAGCACACCACTATACCACATCATCTCAGGTAATAGAAATGATTCAGAACTCTCTGACCTAGAATAACCACCGATAAAAATATGTGTATGATGGTCATAATACTTACCATGATTATTTTTAATAATATCATATTTTGTATAAAAATTTTCGAGCTTGGGAGAAGCTAAGGAGATAATATTATTTATTGTTGAAGAACCTTTAACAATAAAAGCATCAGGAGAATCTTCTTTACCTAAAAAATGTTGTAAAGTTTTATAAAAAAACAGCTGTGCTATAGCACCATCTACATGAATGTCTTTTATGAAGTACTTTATGCCATTCTTACCAATAGCAATTTTCGTACTACGAGAGCTTGAATTTATTTCACCTTCTACTGCAACATAATCATGAAAGAACTCTTTACCAAAATTGTAATTCATATGCTTCTATACCTAAAATATACTTATTTTAATTTCATTTGATTTTTTATAATGCAATTACTTTAATTTTTACTGCAGTCTAAAAAATGAAATGATATTGTTAGCCATATAAAAAGTTTTTTAGAAAGTCAAGATCATATAATAGCCACTTTATCTGCTTTAAGTCTTTAATTAACAATAATATTAATCTTTATTTAAAAAAATTGATAAGTGACTTATTTTTATATTTATTAATAAGATAAGCAAAATTCTTAACGCTACACTATCGATTACTCAACTCAAACTCAACAAACAAAGAATATTTTTAGTTTAATATGAGCCTAAATCCTTCTAAAAAAGACAGCAGCAATTCAGAAATAATATT
This sequence comes from uncultured Candidatus Midichloriaceae bacterium, assembly GCA_964387585.1. Classification (GTDB taxonomy): domain Bacteria; phylum Pseudomonadota; class Alphaproteobacteria; order Rickettsiales; family Midichloriaceae; genus CAYLWW01. The sequence continues at coordinate 16,942 of CAYLWW010000007.1, read as the reverse complement.
AGAGTTATTTGAATTAATATCTAAAACTAGTTGGTATAAATCAGACTTTAATCGCTTTAGTATATTACTGAAAGAAGCTGGATCTAAATTTGATATAAATACTAGAGATAGTGAAGGAAACACACTTCTAAATAAAGCAGCAAAAATGAATAATGTAATAGCTACTCAATCTTTAGTAAAAGTTCCTCATATAGATGTCAATAACTTCAATAATGATGGGGAAACTCCTTTAATTACTACATCATATAATGGCTATTATAGGTTATTCAATGTGCCAAGCAGCTTGGTTGGTAAAATCGATCTAAACGTTAAAGATAAACAAGGGTACTCTTCATTAATAATAGCAGCAAAACTTGGGCATGAAGAAATAATAAATATATTATCTTCTAAAGTAGGCTTAATAGATCTCAATTTAGAAGATAATTATGGTTATACTGCAATTAATTACGCTGCTGAAAATAGTTATGCTAATATAGTAAAAATTTTAGCTAATTGCCAAGGAATAGACTTAAATAAAGCAAATAAAAAAGGCTATTCTCCTTTACATTCTGCTGTTTTGGCTAAAAATAATGAAATTATAGAAATATTATCAAAATTTACAAAGCTAATAGATTTAAACGCCTTAGATAAGCAAGGAAATTCTCCATTAGCATTAGCAGTAAAATACCCAGATAATACACTAAAATATAAACAAGTAATAAAAGCTTTAATAAATTCTACGGCAGTTGATTTAAATATAAAAAATAATCATGGAGAAACGCCATTAATTATCGGAGTAAAAGCCCATAATAAATTGGCTTTAAAACTCTTAGCTAGTACTCAATTTATTGATTATACAATATATGATAATTCAGAAAAAACAGCTATAGAACATGCTAAAAATTTAGGAGAAGATGAAATAAAACACTTTTTAAATTTTGCTGCTTTAGATTATTTGTATAAACCTTATGAAATTTGTCCTGATTTGACTATAGATTGGAATCATCTAGATATTTGCCATGCAAACAATATATGGAAAAGCTTTGATATTTAAACACTTCTATTTACTAACCAAGCTGCACAACTTCATTAAAATATTCTTTGCAATCTAAATTATGAGATACCATCAATATAGAAGTTGCAGGAAGAGTGCTGATAAGTGTTTCTATAAGCCGCTTTCTAAGGTCCTCATTTAGGCTTGAAGTAGGTTCATCCATAATAAGCCATTTTGGTTTATGTAATAAGATCCGTACAAAGTTTACTCTTTGTTGTTCACCTAAAGATAACCTATTTTGCCAATCTGCCGACACATCTAAATAATCTACCAAATTAGCTAAATGAGCAATACTAAGGCAATGTTTTATTTCCTTATCTTCAAAAGGTAATGAAGGATAACTCAAACACTCTCTTAGAGTAGCTATAGGCATATAAGGGCGCTGCGGTATAATAAATATTTCCTCTTTAGGTAACTCAACAATCCCTTCGTAATAAGGATATATCTCGGATATTACTCTAATCAAAGAGCTCTTTCCTGCCCCAGAATTACCCATAATTATCTTCTTTTCACCTTTAAATAACTCAAAATAAGGTATTTTAATTATTAGATCATTTTGAGGAGTGAAAATACTAAGATTATTTATCAATAATTTTTCATTATTTCGTTGTAATACAGGCTTTATACTTTCGCTTTTTGCTATATCTTGTTGAAATTTATCAATACGCTTTATTGAAGCGAGTAATGCAGCGATTTCTGAAAAGGAATTTATTAAAATGCTTAAAGAATTAGAGATACTGTTAAAAGTCCTCATAATTTGAACTAATACACCAAAACTAAATGCTCCAGCAAAATAACTAGGCCCAGCTATAAAAAGAGGTATAAATTGATCTAAGTTAGATGATAAATTTTGGGTTATGTTTAAATAAGCATTTCTATACAAAATTTGATAATAATTATGGGTTATTTCAAGGAAAGCTTTAATTAAACCATTCCTTTCTAATTTTTCCCCACTCAAATTAGCGATTTCTTCTCTTCTTTCTATTATACGCATGAGCTTAAAACGTAAATTAGCTTCTAACTTTTCTTGTATAACATCAAGCTTAATTAAACGATTACCTATCTTAAAAGTAATTAAAGTCCACAAAACTCCATATAATATAGCCGCGTATAATAGCATTCCTTTTATAGCTATTGTATAACCAAAAAACTTCAAAGAGATAGATTCAGATATATTCCATAAAACTATCGAAAAAGTTACAAATACTAAGCTCTCTTTTAGTAAAGAGGTAAACATCACGAAGCTTAAACTACACATATTATCTATATCCACAGATATTCTTTGATCCGGGTTATCGGATGAAGTATCAGGATCTAACGCTGATAAATAATAAGCCTTCTTATTATTTATCCACTTACCAGTAATATTTTCTAAGCACCACTTACGCCACTTAAAAGCAAACAAATTACTAAGAAAATTTTTAAGACAAAAGATTATTACTACAGCAAATAATAATGGAACGAATAACTTTGTTTGATGTATAAATTTTGCTGAATCTTTATTTTCTAATGCATCATAAAAATGTCTTATCCAATTATTGAATAAATAATCCAAAAAAACAGAAGCTATAATCAAAACAGCTAATAATATCAGCGCAAACCAAGCTGTTTTTTTCTCTTCAGACTTCCACCAAGGTGATAGTATTCGTAGAACTTTAAATTCAGGAATCATTTTCATATTTATAGCCATCCCTTTTTCTTAAAGAAAAAATAAGGTAATAATGCAGAAATAACTATAATTAAAAGCGCCAAAGGATAACCCCAAGGCCAATCTAATTCCGGCATACTATGAAAATTCATACCATAAATACTAGCTATTAATGTAGGCGGCATAAAAACAGCAGCAGCAACAGTGAAAGCTTTTATCACCATATTTTGCTCTACTGAAATCATACCTAAAGTAGCATCTAGTAAAAAACTATTTCTTTGTGATAAAAAATTAGCATATTCGCTTAAAGAGTGAATTTCTCTATTTAAATGCTTCAATCTAAAGCGATTTTCTCTTCTATTAAAATACTTAGAATCGTCTATTTGGCTAAAGTAGATTAATAATCTGCTTATACTTACCAAGCTCTCCCTATTTTTGGATATAAGGTTACCTGTATGACCTATTTTCCTTATTATGCTATTATAATAATTAGAAGGCATTGCTTCTTGTTTTACTGGATTTTCAAATACTACTTCTAACAATTTATCTAACTCATTACCAGCTTCCTCTAGAATATCAGCTATTCTATTTATTAAAACTTCTAATATGCTAGTTAATACATTATCAAATACTTCGTAAGATTTAGGATAACGCAATACATAATTAGAAAAGCTTTTTAAAGACAATATATTGACATATCGTAAAACAACTAAAAATTTTGGCGTTAAAATAAAAGTTACTGCAGCACTACGAAGATAATCATCTTCATGTTGCTCAACTACAGTAGCAGTCATATGGTAATTTTCTCTTTCTTTATAAAATGGACTCCTAACTTCTATTTTATCCATTTCTTCCATACTAGGTAAACTAATATCAAAGGTTTTTTCTACCCATTCTTCTTCAACTGAAGATGGTTGGCATAAATCAAGCCAGACTAAGCCCTCAGGCACTGAATCCCCTGGGCTTAAATTCACTTGTTTTATCTCTTTATCAGTTTCAAAAATATAAGCTATTATCATACAACCTCTTTACTTCTTATGCGTATCTTAATGTTAATGAACTGATAATTGAACTGAGCAATTCTTTGATTTTATATTCAAAAAGAAATTCTATATAATTTATCAAAAATTTACTTTTTGTTTATGCTTAAAACTTATTATCAGTTCTTATATTTACTTTTTTATTTTATCTAACAAATTTTTTTGGCTAGGATATAACTCTTTATTATAAACAAAACCATTATTAATATTAGAATCATTTTTAATTAGCTTCCCTATTAATAGATGATTTTTTTCAACTAATTTAGCGTTTTCTAGCTCATACTGCACAATCACAGTACGTATTATATCTACTACGTCATTATAACCTAGTAAAGATGCTACTTCTATCGCATTTTGATTTTTGCTATTAGATATATATGGATCTGCCTTCTTCATTAGTAGCAAAGATAACATTGGCAAATCTCTATTTTTTACCGCTATAATAAGCGGTGTATCCCTAAAAAGATTATCTGAATGGATGTTTATATTAGCTCCTTGAGTTAGCGAATATTTTACAGCAGCTATAGAACCTATGTGAGTAAAATCTATTAAAGCTTTATTCATATCTCTATAATCCTTTACCAATTCTATCATGATTGATTCTTTTTCTGGTATTGCTATATAATCACAGCCCCTTCTTCCCTCTCTATCTTTTAACATAAGATCTGCATTACTTGATATTAACACCTTCATTATCTCAAAATGATTCTGTAAAGCCGCTACATGCAAAGCTGATTTGCCATCCAAAGCCTGTTGATTAACATTAGCTCCACGTATTATGAGATACCTTAATGCCCTTAACCTATTATTTTTAGCTGCATACATCAATGGCGAATAGCCATTTCTATTATCTGTAGCATTAATATCAGCATTTTTATTAAGCAGAGCTTTAATAGTAGCTATATCATCATTATCAGCAGCTGCAAATAGTAAAGAAGAATACTCACTTTGATAAAAAGCCTTTGGCAAGTGTTGATTATTCTCTCCATAGCTTTTTTTGCTTATATTTGGAGGCGATATATTATTTTGATAATCGTATACTGGCCTATTAACTATAGTTTGAGTAAAATCTGAAATATCTGCTGAAGTAGATTGACTAACGTTCTCTTTCGCTTTAGCAGAGGAGGCATTATCGTTTTGTGGGACTTTATTTTTCTTTATAAGATTAGTATTAGCTTTGTTGTTAGGTTGTTTATTTACAGATTTGTTAATTTTTGTTGTTTGATTATCTTTTAAATCATCACTTTGACTTACCTTGCTATCTAAAGTTATTTTACTTGAACTATCTTCATCATCAGCATTATTTAATTTAGGCGGGGAAGGAACATCAGAATTACCTGAATCACTTGAATTACTTACGTTTTGCGAGCTCTTTTCTGGGATATTTACTTCATTACCTATACTATTGCCTGAATTATTGTTTAAGCTAGTACTAGCAATAGATGGTGATATTGTGTTAGATGATTGGGTATTTTCAGTAGGTAAATCACTACTTACTTGATTAGCAGCTCCATCTTGCTGCACTCCTATTCCATCAGCACCTTTGGAAGTAGGAGTGATTAATGGAAGTTCAACTATCGGCGTTACTGGAGGAGCCGTTATAGCTGGTACTTCAGGAGCTTGCTGTAATATTGGAGGTTGATTTTGACTAATATTAGAACCACCCGAGTTTTGATCTACGGCTTGTTGATTCAGTTGAGTACTAGCTTTAGGTATGCTAGTTAAAGCAGGTGGTATCGGAGTTAAGTTACTAGTAATATTATTTTGAACTGTAATTGCTGTTTTTGAGTTATCACTATTTTCCGAAAAATTATTGTTATTGTTATCATTTCCTTGAGTATGTTTTTCATAAGCCTGCGGGTTAATTTGCTTAACTTCATTCAGAAAGTCAGGATCAATTTTTAGTTGGTTACTATTATCAGCAGAAACTAATGAAATACTTACCAAAACGCCGAAAATAACACTAATTATATAGCTAACTGATCGCTTTAAGCATTTTAAAAGTGAATTTATCATACTAATATAAACGCTAATTGAACTAAAAATATGCTGTAGCAAAGCAATATACATATACGAATTTTAAATAACTATGTTTAATATGCTAAATACCGAAATATGTCGCCTAAAAATCTATGCTTGAGTGAGAATTTTTATATTAATTTTGAAATAGAGTAATATACTGTTAGTGTAGTTTCAAGTAATTTACTAGCTTTTTTATTCTAAAGCAAATTGGTATTACTTTATTATATTTTTTATAGCTTTTTCTACTTCTTCTCTTACTATTCCACTTAAATTTTCATTTAGCCATGATTTTACTTCTAATCTAATTACTTCTTTAGTAATTTTCTCTACTTCTATTGCCGAAGATATAGATGATGGTTTATTATTCACGCTATTATCAATTTTAAATCGGCTACCCTGAATAACATCATCTTTTTCAATATCTTGAGAACTCACGTCGCTATTTATTATAACCTCAGTAAGATCAAGAATATCATTACTAGCAATTTCAGAATTATCTTTATTCAATAACTGCTTTATTAGTTGAATTGTATTTTGATCTTCATTCAACTCTTTTTCATTAAAGCTCATTTTTTATAATTATTTAGTCTTGTGTATTTAATTTTTTTATTTGATATATTAGAAAAATAGCTTCCCTGTAAATAATCAGCTCCGAAATCAGTAATTTTATTAGCTATTTTTTTATTCTCAACAAATTCAGCTATAACTTTTATTCCTCGCTCTTGAGCTATCTTGATTACAGATTTTACCAATAATTGATAACCCTTGTTGCTAAATATATTTTTAATCAAGTTTCCATCTATTTTTATAAAATCTACTTTCAGCTTATATAACTGAGAAAAACAAGTATAACCAGCACCAAAGTCATCTAATGCTACCTTACATCCTATACTTCTTATAAGATTTATAAAATGATTGAGTTGTTCACTATCATCACTAAAACTTGTTTCAGTGATCTCAATTATTAACCTTTGGCTTAATGAGCTCGATTTTAGGAGTTTGCGTGCTGTAGTCAACCACTCATAATCATTTATTGATAAGCTAGACAAATTAATACTTAACTGTAATTCTGGATTAGTTATCAACTCTTTTACTGCTATTTTTAGTACAGTTAAGTCAATTTTGTTAATAAGGCCTAGTTTTTCTGCAGCTTGCAAATGATTATTCGCTGAAATCATTTTGCCTTCATTTGTTATAATACGAAGTAAGCATTCATAAGCTTCTATATTGCCTGTATTACTATTGATTATAGCTTGGAATGCCAGCTTTATTCTTTTATCAATTATGGCTTTTTGTAAAATATTAGCTAATTTTGTATACTTAACACTATTATTTATACTTCTATCTAATAAATAAAATGCTTGAGTACATGATACTTTTGAATATCTGCAATCATATAAAGCTAGCCTTGATTGATGTATAATTTCATTTAAATTACTTTGTGATTTACTAGCAGTAACATACCCTATTTTTATTATAGGGTGTGCATTACATTTACTAGTTTTTGGTTGGAAGCTTAAATTACTAAAACTATTAGCTATATTATGTATTATTTTTGAGTTATCACATTGTTTTTTAGAGTTAAATACTAATATTAGCCTGTCATGAGAAATAGGCAATAATAAGTAGTCTTCACCTACTACCGATCGCACTATTTCTTGTAATTCAGTTAAAAATATACTATTCAAGCTAGATTTATGAACATACTCTAAAATATCTAGGTTTTCTATATGTATACTTGCCAACACATAATCCAGATTTATATTGCTGCTTTGAAAAGTAGAGATTAGCTTTATTAACTTTTTTTGAAATGCATCATAAGATTTCGTACTATTGTTAGTGCAAGTAAAATAATTTTCTTTCCTGCTAACTTTAGAATTTTTAGTAGTCATGAATATTTTACTAACCTTAATATTATAAAAATAGCCTATTCTTTTTTAGGACTAGAAAAATTTTATATTTTTTAATAAAAAGTTAGAATTGATTATGTTTTTGTCACAACCCTTCAAGGTAGTAACTATATTTTATGCATTACCCGAGTATTGAACTAAATTACTAAAATTTGATACCCCTAGATCCTTTATTACCATATCCCATTTATGGCGAATGCGTTGAGAAAATAATAATTCCAGAGATGGATCTGCAATAAACCATTGATTTTCAGATATTTCCTCCTCTAATTGCTTACTCTCCCATGCGCTTATACCTTTAATTAGTAATAGCTTACTTGGTTTGAGTTTTTTAGAGGCAATATCCTTAGAAAACTTATTTATATCTGTGTGTAAAGTCACTTTGTTATTAGTATTACTAAATGCTTTTTCTTGCTGTTTATTAATGCTAATAGCTATAGTCCGTTCAGTATTTATAGGGCCGCCAAATAAAATCGGAAACTTTTTATCCAGATTTAATAAATCAAGACTATTGTTATTATGATTTTTAAGGAAATCTTTTAAGCTAATAGTACCTATCTGTTGATTTATCATAACCCCTATAGCACCAGTCACATCATGTGCGCACATATATATTAAAGTTCTTTCAAAATAAGGATCTTCTAAATGAGGTGATGCCGCCAACAACTTTCCTTCAAGTGATTTAAAATCATTAAAGTAGCTTATATTATCTTCTACCATATATTTTTATATCCATTTTGCATGTGGTGGTAAAGACATGAGTATAGACTCAGTATTACCATTTGTCATTAAACCGAATCTAGTACCACGATCATATAGCAGATTAAACTCCACATATCTACCACGTTTTTCAAGTTGCAACTCTTTTTCTTCATTGGTCCAAGATTTACGGAAATTATTTCGTATTATTTTGATAAAAGCTTCTTGGAATGATGTTCCCACTTCTCGAGTAAATCCAAAATCTTTTTCCCAATCTCCAGTATTTAAATAATCATAAAAAATTCCTCCTATACCTCTTGCTTCTTTCCTATGTGGTAAATAAAAATAATTATCGCAAGCTTCTTTAAACTTAGGGTAATAAGAAATATCAAACTTATCACAAGCTTTTTTCAATATGCTGTGAAATAATTCAGAGTCATCTTGATAAATAAAAGTTGGAGTTAAATCACTTCCTCCTCCAAACCAAACTTTTTCAGTAACTATCATTCTGGTATTAAGATGAACTGCCGGTACTAAAGGAGAACGCATATGCGCTACTAAAGAAATCCCACTTGCCCAAAAATTTGGTTTATTTTCTGTGCCTGGAATTTCTTTAGAGAATTCCTTTGAAAATTCTCCAAACACTTCTGAAAAATTGACTCCAACTTTTTCAAATACAGCACCATCACGCATTACAGACATCTCTCCACCTCCTCCCCCTTCTCTTTGCCAATTAGTCCGATTGAATTTACTATCTGAACCCATTTCTCTTTCCAATAATTCAAATTCATTGCATAGAATATCACGTAAGCTACGAAACCATTCTTTAGCTAACTTCTGCTTCTCAATTATATTGTGATATACTGTCATAAATTTAAAATAAAATTTATAAATATTAGTTAGGGAAAAATTTTAATATTTTTAGAAATATGAAAGTTAATTATCATCTGACAAAATATCTTAAGAAGGTATTTTAAATAAAAAAAGTTTCTAATCAACTAAAAAGCAATAACTATTATAATTGCCATGCTAACTTCTTTCGATATATTCTGATATATGTTATTGGGTGATTATGATAATTAATATTTTTCCATAGCTAAAAGCAAGATTCTAAAAATAGGATAGGAGTAATTATTATCTACCAAAGATTAAATAAGCATATATTAAAGAGCAATATAAAAATTATCTCTAACTAAATTATTTTATCATGTTATCAATATAATTCATTGTTACTATTACTATCCGAGTTTTCTTTTTTTAATAATTGTTCCGCCTCATTTAAGTCCTCTTTTGATAAAGCTTTACTACTTGATATTTTCCCATTCATGTACTGAGATTTATAGTTATTAAGTAATATTTGTAACGTATCCAGAGCCATTTCTTCTTCATTTTTATCATTCACACTTTGCCGCACCTTATTACCTATGTTATTTAACGTTTCATTATCTGCATAATCAGATAGTTTTGCTATAGTTAATTTAAGTAATTGATGATTTATTACGGATTTATTATTGACCTTGTTATTGTCTTGCTTTCCTACCAATAGATTTCGTAATGATTCAGGTAAAACTTCTAGCAACTCTTGTTGTCCTGTAATAAGTAAAGGATAACTATACGAATCAACAATAAATTCAGGCAATTCTTCTTCTGATTGTTTCTTACCATTTAAGATATTTAGTATCGAAGATAAGCATAAAAATAATACCAATACTACTATCATTCCTCTAACTGTTCCAAATATTATTCCTAAAAATCTATCAAAAGTGCTTTTTCGCAAGCTTCCTAAAGTTGTAGCAATAGTAAAATTCAATATAGCAAAAAAAAACAAAAAAACTATTAGAGTGCCAAAATATCCAAAAACCAATACCATAAAGCTAGACATATGCTTTTTTAATAAAGGTTCTAGATAAGGAAAAAGATTATAGGTAAAAAGCACCGATAATACCCAGCCTATTAAACTCAAGACAGAGCTAATGAATCCTTTATTAAAGGCTAACAATGAAGATAAGCACATTATTAATGCTATCATTATATCAAAGCCATTTATTGAAGCCCAACTCACGTTATCCATTTTTAGTTAAACGTTTCAATAGTTAAAACAATATGAAGTTAATATAATAAAAAAAACAAAAGGGCAAGCCATGAGGTATTAAGTTATCACAAAGATAAAGAATTAAGAAATAGTATATTTCAATTATTTTAATTTTAGTAAAAGCATTAAAGTTTTTATATTATTATATTTAGATATATAAGATATATAAATATAAATTATTTAGCTTAATTAGAGAAGTTTAGTTTTTACAATTCAATATCATACAAACTAAATCTTAAGCTAAAGAGTTTAACACATTAAAGTGCAAGTAAAGTTTTTCTTAAATTATATTAATTTATTGGTTATATTAATGTAGATTAAATAGCTTTTCAAAAACATTATTAGTTGTTGTATTAAAGAAAAAACAAAGAACAAAGAACATTTTAAAATGAATATATTTGATATAATAAAGCAAAAAGTCTTACAGATTACTCATAAGGCAATATTAGAGCATTTTGGTGAAGATCTATTTACTTCACTACAAGATATGAATAAGTTACCAAACATAACACTAGAAATCCCTAAAGAAGAAAAGTTTGGAGATTTGGCAACAAATATTGCTATGATACTAGCGCCTAAGCTTAAATTAGCTCCAAGAGAAATAGCAGAAAAATTATCACCCTATTTTAAAATAATTCCTGGCGTTGCAGAAGTAACTGTAGCTGGTGCAGGTTTTATAAATATTAGATTAGATATCAAGTTTTGGCATCAGCTATTAGAAGAAGTAAATAAATTAGGGATTCAATATGGAAATAGCAATATAGGTAATCAAGAAAAAGTTAATATAGAGTTTGTATCAACTAATCCAACAGGACCTATGCATGTTGGGCATGCTAGAAGCGCAGTATACGGAGATTCAATAGCATATTTATTAGAGAAATGTGGATTTTTAGTGACGAAAGAATATTATGTCAATGATGCAGGTAAACAAATCGATACGTTAGTGGAATCATTATGGGTACGCTATCAGCAATTATTAGGCTATGACATTGAATTATCACAATCTTGTTATCCTGGAGAATATCTAATAGAAGCAGCTAAAAAATTAATAGCTAAATTAGGTAATAAAATTCTTGAAATAAGCGATAAAGAAAGGTTAGTGATACTCAAGGAATTTGCAGTAAACGAAATGATGGAATTAATAAAAAGTGATTTAATGAGTTTAGGAGTAAGACATGACGTCTTTACTTCAGAACAAAAAGATATCATAGATTCCGGCTACGTAAAATTAGCAATAGAATTTCTTAAAAGTCGAAATATGCTATATTACGGTGAGTTAGAGAAGCCAAAATCTCAAAATTCAGAAGATTGGGAACCCGCAGAGCAATTACTCTTTAAATCCACTCAATTTGGTGATGAATCTGATCGTGCTGTATTACGCTCTGATGGCAGCTTCACTTATTTTGCTTCTGACATAGCTTATCATCTACATAAAATCAATAGAGGATATAAAACTATGTTATTGCTATTAGGTGCAGATCATGGTGGATATGTTAAACGCATACAATCAGTCGTATCAGCATTAAGCGATAATAAAGCGAAAATTCATGTGATAATTAACCAATTGGTAAACTTAATAAAGGATAGCCAACAGTTAAAAATGTCAAAGAGAGCTGGAAATTTCATCACATTACGTCAAATGATAAATGAATTAGGGACTGGAGTAATACGCTTTGCAATGTTAATGCGTAAAAATGATACAGTATTTGATTTAGATTTTAATAAGGTCTTAGAACAATCCAAAGATAATCCGGTATTTTACGTTCATTATGCCCATACTAGAGCAGCATCGGTAATTAATCGCTCGATAGAATTAGGTATTATAAAAGAGGAAGAATTTAAAATATCACTTAACGAGATAATAAATAAAGTAGAGTATCAATATAACCCTGATAAGCCTATTCAGTATGATAAACTAACCCATACAAGCGAGATAAGCATAATCAAACAAATAGCTTTACTGCCTAAAATTGTTGAAAGCGCTGCATTAAGTTATGAACCTCATCGTATTAGCTATTATCTATTTGAATTAGCTAACCATTTTCATCATTTATGGAGCAAAGGCATAGAAGATCAGAAATTGCGCTTAATACAAGAGAATGATATAGAAATTTCTAGAGCAAGAGTAGCATTAGCCTATGGCTTGGCTAGTAGTATAGGAAATTGCTTGAAAATTATGGGAATAGAACCAATGTTAAAAATGTGATAATGAAAAGATAATAAAATCCATAAGAAAGTTAAAACGCCTAAATATAGATGATAACTTTGATGATCTGGATAAGACAAACTTATAAAGTATTTTGTTAATAGTCCTATAAGATAGTTATTTTATATGTTACTCATTTGTTAAAGCTAAGCATATTTAACTCATTAAAAAATAAAAATATACTTAATAGTAAAAAAATCTGGTAGATTATTTATCGCTGATGTATCATCCTTATATATTTTACTCTATAACTACCTAATAATTCTTAATTACTGAGAGGTGTGTTAGTTAATATAAAGTGTTATTATATTTTCTTAATATTTTCTTAATAATCAAGGTAGTTTAATCTAATTTAATTATGCAATAATTTTTCTAATAAGTTGAATTTTGTATATGTTTAAATATACTAAGTTGCCTATCTAAGTAAAAAAATTATTTTTTATTTAAAATAAATTAAAAAAATGAGTTTTTCTCATACTCCTGTATTGCTTAAAGAAGTAATTCAAATGTTGGAACCTAAAGATGGTGGTTTATATATAGATGCTACTTTTGGGGCTGGGGGACATTCTTCTGCATTATTAGAAAAAGCTAATTGCTTTGTTTATGCAATAGACAGGGATAATAGCGTTATGCCTTTTGTTACAGAATTAAGTAATTCCTACGGAGATCGATTTAAATTTAACATAGATAAATTTAGCAATATCACCCAAGTTATGTCAGATCACTCTGTAACAGAAGTAGATGGTATAATCTTTGATTTAGGAATTTCATCCATGCAAATTGATAATCCCGCAAGAGGGTTTTCTTTTATGCATGATGGACCATTAAATATGAATATGGGGGAGAATAATATTCTTGATGCTTCTACCATAGTAAACAGCTTTAGCGAAAGTGAATTGTCTAATGCTATTTATAATTTAGGAGGAGAAAAATACTCTAGAAGAATTGCTAAAGCTTTAGTTATGGAAAGGGATTTAAAAAAAATAGAAACTACTAAAGAATTAAAGGAAATCATAATTAAAGCTATAGGTGGAACATCTAAATATCGAGATACTATTCATCCAGCGACAAGAACTTTTCAAGCACTCAGAATATTAGTAAACGATGAACTTAACGAAGTAGAGCTTAGTATAAAGCAAGCTATAAATCTATTAAAAGTTGGTGGCAGAATGGCTGTTATAAGTTTTCATTCTTTAGAAGATGGAATAGTGAAACGTTGCTTTAAGCCATTAACTGTAAGAAAGAAAGAAAATCGTTATAGTAAGGATTCTAAACCAAATCTTGGAGAGAAAAAGTTTATTTATTTGCATAGTGGAGTTATGGAACCCAGTATAGAAGAAGTAAAAGCCAACCCTAGATCTCGTTCAGCTAAATTAAGAATTATAGAAAGAAAATCTTGACATATGTCTTGGTCAATTTTTAAACCTACGCTTCTGTTATCAATTGCTTGCATTATGATTAGTATATATGCTTTGTTTGCAATAAAATATCAAGTTCAGCAGAGTATGAAAATTTTAAAAAAAGTTGAGCAGGAAATTAACCAGGAACAAGAAAATATTCATATACTTAAGGCCGAACTAGCTTATTTAAAAGCACCTAAGCGAATAAAAGAAATAACTGATAACTATCTTAATTTAATACCTATTAAGAAAAATAAAATAGTTTATTTTAAAATAAAGCAATAAGTAAAATACCTTAATTTAGTTTTTAGCTATTACGGAGCATTTTTCTGACCTTACATATTGACTTATTGTTAATAAGCACTTAAATAATTTTTAATATATAATCATAAGCAATTGTGACTTAAGTAGAATTTTTCAAAAATGATGATTAACTCAATTAGTAATAACAAAAGCAAAGCTTTTAAAAGCAGTAATTGCGGTGCTTTTGGCGAAATTAATCGACTTGGCAAGAAAAACACCACTATCAAAGTTACTATTTTCAGGCTTAATATAATTCTGTTAATCCTCATATGCTTTTTTTTAACCATAACTTTTAGATTACTGGATTTAACTTTTACTAATTTAGAAGAGGTTCCTAATATAGTATTAGGCGATTCCAGTAATAATTTTCAGTTATCCAGAGGTAATATATTAGACCGAAATAATAACCTAATAGCTACCAATATACCTACTGCTTCTTTATATGCTCATCCTAAGCAGGTAATAAATTACAAAAAAGTAGCAAAAGAAATAGCAAAAGCACTAAAAGAAGTAGATGAGTTTCAACTTTTTGAAAAGCTAAATTCTAATAAGCAATTTATTTGGATTAAAAGGCATCTTACTCCTGATGAACAGCAAAAAATTTATAATTTAGGCCTTCCTGGATTATATTTTATGAAAGATGAAAAGCGTTTTTATCCTCATAATAATTTATTTTCACATATTTTAGGGTATGTAGATATAGATGGTAACGGAATAGCTGGGATAGAAAAGAGTTATGATAATCAGCTAAAAAAACAAGATATAGAATTATCTATAGACATCCGCGTTCAACATATTCTACATGATGAATTGACAAAAGCTATTGCTGTTCATAATGCTACTGGCGCTATGGGAATAGTTATAGCGGCTAATACAGGTGAGGTGGTTGGCATGACTAGCCTTCCTGACTATAATCCTAATACCGTCAATAAATTTCAAGATAAAGAATCGATGTTTAATCAAGTCACACTCGGAGTACGAGAGATGGGATCAGTTTTAAAAACTTTAACTATAGCTGTTGGTATTGATAGTGGTAAGATAAAAGTGAATGATATTTTTGATGTTTCTCGACCGATTAAAATAGGTCGTTTCACAATCCATGACTACAAAGGTAAGGGAGGCAATTTATCTATACCTGAAATTTTAATGTATTCCTCAAATTTAGGTGTAGCTCAGGTAGCTCAACGATTAGGAATATTTCATCAAAAGGAGTACTTACGTAAAGTTGGATTTTTAGCACCTATAAAATTTGATCTACCTGAAATTGGTAAGCCTATATATCCTAGCGATAAACGTTGGAGTGAAGCTAACCTGATTACAATAAGTTATGGTCATGGAATTGCTGTTACCGCATTGCATATAGCTCAAGTTATGTCAATGATAGTAAATGGTGGTATATTATATCAACCAACTCTATTAAAAATTAATGAAAAAATAATAGGAAGACGAGTTTTACAAGAAAAAACTTCATTAATTATGAGGAAATTACTAAGGCTAGTTGTTGAAAAAGGTTCTGGTAAATTTGCTAATATAGATAAGTATATGGTCGGGGGTAAAACAGGAACCGCAGAAATATTAGTTAATGGTAAATATAATAAAAATTTAAATATGTGCTTATTTGTTGGTGCTTTTCCTATTAATAAACCAGAATATATTGTTTTTATTGCATTAGATGAACCCAAACCTAATAAAGTGAATAAAGGTAATACTACAGGAGGATTTGTAGCAGCGCCGATAGCAGGGCAAATTATTGAAAAAATAGGTGAAGCTTTAGATTTGAAATATCAAGATATTCACGACATAGAGCTAGAAAAGCAAATGTTTGTTGATTATAAACCTCAATATAAATTAATTGCTAATAGATAAAAGGCTATTTGTAATTTTCAATCTTATTTTTAGTGAGCATAAAATTATAGTAAATTAAATTGAGATTTATGAAAAAACCAATTGGCAACATTCATAGTTATGCTCGGTTAGTTTCTACGCGTCTCATATCTCTATGCAGTGGCACTAATAAACTCTGATCAGCCAACGAAAACTATATTCTATTAATACCAATATAATAATTTCCGAAAGAAATAATTCTCACTCTATTATTCATTCTTATTTTTTCAACGGTGCCATATCAGTAAGATTTTAATAATAAAATAAGTTATGAGTATAATAGCCTTGTGAGAAGATGATTAAGTTTAGAGCTATTTTATAAAAATGGTAATAGCACTCTACACTTTGAATAATTAAGAAATCTAAGGATTTATGAATCACTCATTGACGATTAGCATTTAACTCTTACTTTTAGCTTTTTATTCTAGCTATTAGGAAATTATATTTTAGCTAAAAATTAATATAAAATATAAAAAGAACTATATTTTACAGAATCATGTTGATTCTTGAAGATGGTAAAATTAAGAAGAAAGTTGGATTAAGTTGAAAAGATAATCTTATTCTATAAGGGCTTCTTCTTATGGCAGTTGAGAATATATATCTATGAATACCGGAGGAGTTACTTTCATGGGACATATAGTTAGCTGTGATATAGTCATTCCAATTGACATTAATATGGATAATTGATATAAATAAGCGATGTTA
>CAYLWW010000006.1:0-28647 GCA_964387585.1 uncultured Candidatus Midichloriaceae bacterium | reverse complement strand
TATGCTATCGATCAAGCCTTTGAATTCTATAATTATCAATTGGAATGACTATACCTTCATTATTTTTAAATAAATCCTCTAAAACTGATTTAGTATTTAAGTTATTTTTTTTAAATATCTCATTAATCTCATTATTTAATTTTTCTATAATATCTTGTACTTTATCAGAAAATTCTTGCTTAGAATCATTTTTAGATATATTAAATTTTTTTTCAAATTGATCATTAATATAATTCACTACATTATTAGATATCTCAGCTAAACTTTGCTTGTTTATATTTATAAAACTATTTTTTATTTCTATTATGGTTTCTTTTAAGATATCATTAAGCTTTTCTTTATCAGACTTAAATAACTCATTCTCAGTACTAGAAATCTTTAATATTTTACCCAGTTGTTCTTCAGTTAAATTAGGATTATCTGAAGTAATTTTTGATTGAAAAGTTTTATTTTGAAGATCAAACGTATAAATCAGATTGCCAAGAAAAGATCTGTTTTTATTTTGACTATTTAGCATTGATTTTCCTATTTGCTCACTAATTCCAGCATCCATTTCCAAATAAACTTTTTTACCCTTTTTTAAATCACTTTCATCTATAATAAGCGAAATATTTAAGCTATGATTTCCTATTACAACTCCATCTAAAGGTTGATAATCTTTATATCCTTTATATAGCTGTTTTTTAAGAATATCATCTTGGATAAAAGCGCTAAAAGCCATGGCTTTAATAGCACCAGCAAATACTCCTTGATGCCCTAAAATAGATAAACTATCCATTATGTCTTTGGGTTTAACCTTTAAATTATCTTCATTTTTAATCTTACTTTCAAAATCATTTAGATTATAATATTTCCCTTCCGTTATTATCAGCTCTTCACCTTTTTGAATCACTTTTCTCTTTATTTCTATTCCTTGGCGCTTAATATCCTTTACTATATCCTGAGGATTTTTAGTATTTTTAATTTCATTTAGTACTTCATTACTAAGCATATCAGGGAAATCTGTGCTAATTTCTTTCATATTATATACTCAATTTATTTTATTTGAATAAATATTGCAACTTTAGCTAGTGTATTAAAGAATATATGCAACTTTTACTTTAAAAGTAAACAAGCTTTAGAATAAAAGCAAACATAAAAAAATTTACTATTAGCATTAAGCATAATTCATAGTAAATGAAGAGATGATAGACTTTAGTAGGCGAAGTATATAATTGGGAAATATTTTTTGTAAGTAATTTTAGTATAAAGAGAACAAAATTACTTTCTAAGAGCCATAGCTCTTTGCTTTATATAAGCATATATCTTCTATTGGACATATCTTACACAAAGGTTTTCTTGCTTTACATATATACCTACCATGTAAAACCAACCAATGATGAGCTTTATATCTCCACATTAATGGGATAACACTTGTTAAGCGTTTTTCTGTAGCTAGAGTAGTTTTGCTAACGCATAAGCCTATTCTATTACTTACTCTAAAAACGTGAGTATCTACAGCGATAGTTGGTTGATTAAATATACAATTCAATATCACATTTGCTGACTTACGTCCTACTCCTGGGAGTTTTTCTAGATCTTCTAAATTATTTGGTATGGTTTCATTAAATTGTTCAATTAACACCTTACTCATAGCTATTATATTCTTAGCTTTAGAGTTATATAAACCGATGGATTTTATATAAGATTTTAACTTTTCTTCTCCTAACTCAAGCATTTTACTTGGAGAATCAGCCTGAGCAAATAATTGAGTAGTTATCTTATTCACTCCTTTATCGGTAGATTGCGCTGATAATATTACTGCAACTAATAGTGTAAAAGGGGTTGAGTAATTTAATTCTATTTCTGGATTAGAGCGTTCTTTACTTAATCTTTCAAATATTACTTCTATCTTAGAGTTTTCTACTAAGCTTTTGTTTTCATCAATATTATTCATTGCTTTACCTAAGCATTTTTATTTCTATTCTTTTCCATTCTTATTATTTATACCTTGAAAGTTTCTAGCAATTCTAGCCATTCTTGCTCAGTTAATATTTTGATATTTTCGAATTTTTGCGCCTGTTCTAACTTACTTCCAGGGTCAGCTCCTACAACAATATAAGAAGTTTGCTTTGAAATTGTTTTGCTAATTTTTGCACCCAATTTTTCAGCTATTTGTTCAGCTTCTTTTCTAGTTTGGTTATACATCGAACCGGTGAAAGCTATTGATTTACCTATAAGAATATTTTCTGTATTTTCATTATTATCAGAATCGCTTTCCGTAATAATATTAACGTAATTTTTTAGTTCGTTAATCATTTCTAAGTTATTTTTATTTTCAAAGAACTTAGCAAATTCTATAGCAGCCTTGCTTCCTATACCTTTGATTTTCTCTAACTTAATTATAAAATTAGCCATTGGCTGATTTATAGCGTTATGTAATAAATTACTAATATTTTTAAAGTGCTTCGCTATAAGTTTAGAATTTTGATCCCCTATATATCTAATACCTAAAGCGTATATAAAATTATTCAAAGGCAAACTAATTGATCTTTCTATAGCTTTAAATAAATTATCAGTTGATTTACTTCCCCAATTATGCTGATTCTCTAAACGCTGTTCTTTAGGTAAGAGATTATTCTTATCTTTTAAAGTATATAAATCTTGTGGTTTAGTTAAAATTTTCCATTCATATAACTGTTTTATTTGTTGCTCACCTAATCCCGCTATATTAAAGGCATTTAACGAAGCAAAGTGCTTGAGTTTTTCAATTACTTGCGCTGGACAATCTAATCCTCCAGAGCATTTTTGAGCCACTTCGTCATCATACTTCACTACCTCACTTCCACATTCTGGACAATTTTTAGGAAGATTATATTGAACTGAATTTATTGGTCTTTTACTTAAATCAACTTTAATTACTTTTGGTATTACATCACCAGCACGCTTAACCGTTACCGTATCCCCTATTCTAAAATCTTGTCTTTTTATTTCTTCTTCATTATGCAAAGAAGCTCTAGTAACCAATACTCCACCTATATTCACAGGATTTAATTTTGCAACTGGTGTAAGTGTCCCATTACGACTAACTTGCACTATAATATCAACAATTTGAGTTATAGCTTCCTTACCAGGGAATTTATGAGCTATAGCCCAGCGAGGGAATTTGCTAACATAACCCAACTGTTTTTGAACTGATAAGTCATCAATTTTATAAACTACTCCATCAATATCATATGGTAATGCTGCTCTAATTTCTGACATCATCTCATAATATTTTTTCAAATTTTCTATATTATTAACTTTTTCAATATGTTGAGTAATTTGAAAACCTAAACTTTGCACAAGTTGCAATAATTCAAATTGGGTTTTTATCTCCTCAATTTGCCCACCCCAAATCATATAACGTAAGTTTCTTTGAGCGGTAATGGAACTATCGAGTTGCCTTAATGAACCAGCAGCAGCATTACGTGGATTTGCAAATAATGCTTCATTATTTTCTTTGCGTTTGTTATTTAATTCTAAAAAATCATCTTTATTCATATATACTTCACCACGCACTTCAAACCTTTTATTATAGGTAACTACTAAAGGCATGCCTACAACTTCTTTAATATTATTCGTGATATCCTCACCAAATATCCCATTACCACGAGTTGCAGCATATTGGAAAATGCCATTTTCATATATAGCAGAAAATGATAAACCGTCTATTTTAGGTTCACAAATTAAGTAATCAAATATAGGATTTACAGAATCAATATGTAAGTTATGATTGTTTCTTTTATTAGCCTTATCCTTATAATTATTTAATTTTCGAATAAAAGACAATACCTCATCAACACTAAAGGCATTTTCCAATGATAGCATCGGATAAGAATGTTTTATTTTAGGAAATCTATTATCTAAAGCGCCACCGACCTGAGTCAAAGCTAAAGCTTCTGAGGTTTGCTTTAGCTTGTAATTACCATTATCTACTGACTCTTCTTTGTTGGATTGCAATAATTCTGAATACTGATTTTGTAGTTTTCTTAGCTTTAATTGAAGATTATCATAATCATAATCAGAAAGTTGTGGGTTATTTCTGTTATAATATAAGTCATCATGAAGAGCTATTTCTTCCTTCAATTCAGTGATCTCTTTTAAAAGATCACGAACCATATCATCTTTAGGACTGTCTATACTCATACCTCAGATTTTTTAATCTTATATTTATAAAAATAAGATATTATAGCGCTTATTGACCTTGAGCTTTACTGAATCCAGCTACTCCATCGTATTCATAAAGCATAAATACAATCACTGTTTCCAAATCTATTTCTTGTAATTTTTTCTGTAAGTTTAAAATATTGCTTTGAGCTGATATTATATTAGCTTTTCCTACTTTAGCCTCTTTAAATATAAAACGACACCTTAGCATTTCTAAAAGCTTATTCTGAGTTATCTTTTGTGGCCAAACCATTAAACCACGTTGCGAGATCATATTTAGTGTCAATTCTTCTGAATCAGCTAATGTTTGTAATTGATTAGCTAAAACATCAACTGAACAATCTATAGTATGAATAAATAAATCCACTCCTACGATTTGTCTGTTTTCATCTTTTACAACATATTTAGTTTTATAATCAATATTATCATCTATTACTTTATCATTGTTTCCCCCTGGAGTGCTAGAATCTTCTACTGCACATAAAACTTTAGGTTTTTGACCTAAATTATTTATTATAGCCTTAGTAAATTCTATAGTACTAGCTAACTTATTACTCATTCCTTCTTTAAATATATCTGCAGTATGGATACCTGATTCTATAGTAGTAAGCCAAGCATTTTGGATTAAATTTGCTGTTTGATGTTGTTTAATATGGTGTAGCATCATTATAGCAGCTTGTAGTAAGCCTGAAGGGTTGGCTTTACCCTGCCCTGCTATATCTGGAGCTGATCCATGTATTGCTTCAAACATTGCGTAATTACTTCCTATATTCGCACTCCCAGCTAAGCCTATAGATCCCGATACCTCTGCTGCTATATCTGATATTATATCACCATATAAATTAGGTGTTACTATTACATCAAATAATTTAGGATTACTCGCAATTTTTGCAGCACCTATATCAACTAACATGTGTTCTTTTGTTATTTCAGGGTAATCTTTAGATACTTCATCAAAAATATTATTAAAAGCCCCATCAGTAATTTTCATTATATTATTTTTTGTTATGCAGGTAACTTTACGTCTTTGGTTATTACGAGCATATTGAAAAGCATAACGAATAATTTTTTCTATACCTTGAGATGTAAATAGTTTTACCGAAATATAACGGCTATCGGTTGGCCTATATTCTATCCCTGCATATAGATCCTCTTCATTCTCACGTATTATAACTAAGTCCATATCTTTTTGTAACCCATTAATGAAGGGATTATAGGTTACAGTAGGACGTATATTTGCAAATAATTCTAAAGCTTTACGAAAAGTAACATTTAAGCTTTTGTATCCTTTGCCTAAAGGAGTTGTAATAGGACCTTTAAGTATTATTTGATGATTTCTGATTTTCTCCCAACTAGCATCAGAAATACCAGACGAATGTCCTTGTAGATAAATTTTTTCTCCTATCTCTATAGTATCTATTGATATAGAGGCTTTAGCTGCTTCTAAAATATCCAATACTGAAGTTGTGATTTCTGGCCCAATACCATCTCCGTAAGCTACCAAAATATTAGTCATACTTTTTTATTTTTTAAATTAGAATTTATTTTATTTTTTTGAATTAAAACTGAATTAATGATTTATGTAAATAACTATTTTATACACGCTTTTAATCCGCTTGATATTAGTTAATAAATTGCCATTATTTCTTATAATTGAATTTTATTAACCAACCAAATGGTATTACGATATAATCGTATCGAAGCTATATAATTACAATACATTAGATTGTATATTAATTTGTATTAAACAAAGTACTGATATATTATTACTTCACACAGCATTTCAATAAATAAAAGACTTATATAC
The DNA here is from genome assembly GCA_964387585.1 of uncultured Candidatus Midichloriaceae bacterium. Classification (GTDB taxonomy): domain Bacteria; phylum Pseudomonadota; class Alphaproteobacteria; order Rickettsiales; family Midichloriaceae; genus CAYLWW01. The sequence goes on along the minus strand of CAYLWW010000006.1, from coordinate 22,652 downwards.
CATTGCTATATATGCTATCTTAAGAAATAAAAGCATATTAAAATATATTTATGAAAAACAACAGTAAGGACTTTTTTGAAGCTGCTGAGTATAACACGGATTCGCTTAAATTATTATTTGATAAGGCGGAGAAAAATATCATTAATAAAGTTTTGCACAAAGATGGGCGTGATTTATTTATTGCCGCTACTAAAAACACGGCATCACTCGAATTCTTACTTGATAAAGCAAAGGAATATAATATTAATACTGATAAAATTTTGCAAGAACAGCATAACTTAGTATTGTATCTAGCTGGCGCGTTTAACACGGCATCGCTCAAACTCTTACTTAATAACGCCGAGAAGTATAACATTGATGTTAAGACAGTTTTACAACAATATTGGTACTTCTTGTTTCATACAGAAAACACAGATTCGCTCACATTCTTATTTGATAAAGCAAAGGAATATGACATAAGTGTTAAGACAATTTTACAAGCAAATAATTACAACATATTTCATACAACTGGTGAAAACGCGGAATCGGTCAAATTCTTATTTGGTAAAGCAAAAGAATGTAACCTTAGTGTTAAAGAAATTTTACAAGCAAATCATTATAAAATATTTCATAATGCTGCTAAGCAAGATCTGGAATCGCTTAAATTATTATTTGGTAAAGCAAAAGAATGTAACCTTAGTGTTAAAGAAATTTTACAAGCAAATCATTATAAAATATTTCATACAGCTGCTTATTATAATACGGATTCGCTCATATTCTTATTTAATAAAGCGATTCCAGATGTGGGTCCAGATATCATTGATGTTAAGAAATTTTTAGAAGCAAATGGGTGCGACTTATTTGCTGCTACTGCTACAAACTCGCAATCGCTCAAATTCTTATTTAGTAAAGCAAAACAATATGAAATTAATGTTAATGCAATTTTGCTCGTAGATCGTTACAATATATTTTATAAAGCTGCTGGTTATGATACGGAATCGCTAAAATTTTTATTTGATCAAGCAAATAAATATGAGCTTAATGTTAAAGAAATTTTACAAGAAAATAATCACAAAATATTTTATACAGCTGCTGAGCGTAATCTGGAATCGCTCAAATTCTTATTTGATAAAGCGGATCAATATGAAATTAATGTTAATGCAGTTTTGCTCGTAGAGCCTTACAATATATTTTATACAGCTGCTGAGCGTAATCTGAAATCGCTCAAATTCTTATTTGATAAAGCGGATCAATATGAAATTAATGTTAATGCAGTTTTGCTCGTAGAGCCTTACAAAATATTTGATATAGCTGCTCATTATAATACGGATTCGCTAAAATTCTTATTTGATAAAGCGGATCAATATAAAATTAATGTTAAAGAAATTTTACAAGCAAATCATTACAACATATTTAGTGAAGTTGCTCGTTATGATACGGAATTTCTCAAATTCTTATTTGATAAGGCGGATCAATATGAAATTGATTTTAACAAAATTTTACAAGTAAATAATTACAGAGTACTTGATGCAGCTCTTTTGTATGAAATAGAATTGTTCGAAGTATTATCTAATGAAAAAATTAGCAAGATAAATGATACAACAGCACTCTCTAAAATTTTAAATTCCTATAATAAAGCGAAAGATCTTCATAATTTTAACAAGTTACTACAACTAGTTGAAAATAAAATAGCATTGGAAGCTTTAAATATTTTCAAAACAGATAATAAAAATTTATCTGAGGATATCGCCGTTCTTATTGTTGCTTATGAGAATCAAAATTCTAAAATAAGCTATGATAAAATCAAATCTGAATTAGAAAATATAAGTAAAAGTAATTTTATAGATAAAATACTAGATAAGGTATTAGCAACGATACAATATAATGAGATATTTAAGGAAGAAATTTTAAAAAATATTAAATTAAATGAGTTAGTTAGTATATCTAAAAGCGGCTTTATGGAAGGTAAGCTATATATATCTTCATCAAATAAAGATATATGTAATAATAATCTAAAGGCTATTATTATGAGTTATATTTTGAAAAGCAACTGTGCAATGAATACCTCAGAAATACAAAAAATATTCGAGAAGATGAAACAATTTGCTCTTAAGGATCACACTAATCATGATAAAAAGGTAGTTGAATATGAATATTTAAAAACATCAACATACATAGCTGAAAGTAATTTTACTTCAAGAAAGCCAAACCCTGGTAATGATATGCATTCCAACAATATAGAAATCAATTATACTGAAGATCTTGCAGAACTTGATAATATAGGTTTTTGGGAGCAAAGCATTAACTACGGTGAAGTTTGGAAAACGTCAACATACCTGGCTGAAAATCTGAAATTTATCAATGACTTATCTAGTAAGATTGCGGAATTTATTACAGGAGAAGAAAATTATAAATTTGCTGATGTTGAAACTGTGAAGAACACCTCAACATTGTTACATATAAGTTCAAGTATTTTAAATGCCTACACATCTAAAAGCGCTTATCCTATTTTCCACACCGTTTATTATACAGCGAATAATCACTTAGATATCAAAGAAAAGTTATTAAAGTATGGAAATGATAATGAATTAGCACTTAAAACGATAGATGTAATCGAATGCTTAATTGGCGCTGGAGTCCAGGGCTTTGGCTCAGTAATATTTTTTGGATTTACTGGATTTGGAATTGTTATGGGTGCTATACCTTTTGCTCAGTGCTTGATAGCAAACCATTTACTCAATGATAAATCTGAAGCTCTAATTAACTTCAATTATATCATAAACACAATCAGTAACATTACTGGGATTGCATACGGCAATAAAGTTATGCAAGCTTTAGAGGGCCTAAAGTTAGTTCATAATACTTATTGCTCCTATTTTGCTGATAATCAATTAACTGATAATGCAAGCTCAGATAATCAATATCCCGAAACTGATTATGATACTGCTGAAATTTTACAAAATCACACTGAAAATGTTATTGCTTTAGATTCTTAGGTTCAATCATAATATGCAAAAAATATCATAAAAAAAGATAAAATAATAAATTAATATAAATTAAAAGAAATTTTCATAGATTACAAAATATTTACAGTAAAAAATTTTATTTATTGATAAATAATTTGTTTATTCTATATTTATTTTTCATATCAATAAATAAAAAATATGGTGGAGATCATATGAAAGAAGTTAACACAAAATTTTCAAAAGTAAGTAACGAAGTAATAAATCAAATTAAAAATAATAAAGAAGCTAATCATTTTAACCAGTATATTGAGGAACAAGGCATAAAAGTAAAAACAATAATGATAGATGAAGAAGATGATGAAGTTGTATTAGAAGGAGAAAAATTTTATGATTTAGAAAGTTTTAAAAAAAATATTGCAGATACTTTGAAGCTTAGGGGAATCAAAATTGAAGATATAGTCGCTAATTTAAATGTATTAGCTGATAAGCGAGCATTTAATGATGTTTTGAAAAGTATGAACTCCAGCGATGAGTTTAAAAACAATTTTTTTACGAAATATGAAGCTGGAGATAATAGACTTGATGATGTTACAAAAATAGGAATAAAAGAAAGTGAAAATTTCGGTATTTCATTCATTATAGATGAAAGCGATTCATTAGGTACTAAAACTTATTTAGAGCTAGATTTACCTCTAAAGTATGCATTAATAAATGGTGAAGCTAATCAACTCGAAACTACTATCGCTAATTTAATTTATACATTTGATCTTCAGAAACAAACTGTTCAATTAAATGTTATTTCGGACAATGCTAATTATACAGAAGAAGAACTAGAAACTATACTAAATATTTCTAATAATGCTAATAGTTACTTATTTAAATCTAACGAAGAAATGCTTCAAGATATGTTAATAAAAGTAATGAAGCAATTAAAAGAGGATTTAATTACTTCTAGAAAATGGGGAATATTTACGGAAGATAATATTATAGAGATAGATAGTAATTTATTAGGAATTATTCAACGTTCTTTAAAAAGTGATTTCAATCTATCTGAGAATGATTTGAAATCGTTAGAAACTACGCTTGAACCTGAATTGAAAAAAAGTGTTAAGGAGTTAAATCAAGAAATTGATGCAATATTGAAAAAAAATCATTTAGATGCTAGCTCTGTTATGGAAGATTTATTTGGCAAAAATCCTAAAGATACTATACATGCTAAAGACTTAATTAAAGCAGCTATTAACAATATTAATCATTTTATAAATCCTGATTCAAATCTTGACCTCACACAACTAAAAAAAGAATTCATTAACGAAGTTGAAAACAACAAAGTTGGTAAAGATTTATTAGAAAAAATTAATAAAAAATTAGAGAATAATTTAAAAGAAGGTGAAGATTTTAAGAATATATTAAAGCATAGCGTGGATCAAGAAGTTGTGAAAGGCTTCGAAGAAAAACTTTTTACAAGTGTAGATAAAAGTATTGATAAAATGCTTTTAAATAAAAGTAATATAGAAGAAAAACAAAATAGCCCATTATCGAAACTATTTGATATAGTAAAAGATTTGTTTATATCAATTTTAGATAGCATAGCTAGTATATTTAAAAATAAGAATCAAGAATTAAATGCAGCTAATACTTTAACAAATGCCTTAAAAGATGTAGTAAATAAGGCAATAGTTAATGAAGATGAAAAAATGGGGCAAATTCAAAAATTATCCGAATCAAGAGATAGAGAACATCTATTAAGAGAAAGATAAGTTATAAATTCATCACAATAATAAAGCTAAATCCAAAGCTATTTTTCAATGCGTTTTTTATAACGATTGGTAATAGCTTTGTTTAGCCTTTATTTTTTATATTCATAATATTAAATCAAATAAAAATATGGTGGGGATCATATGGAAATAGTTAGTACAAAATTTTCAAAACTAAGTAATGAAGTAATAAATAAAATCAAAAGTGGCAAAGGACGAAGTGATCTTGAAAAAGATGTTGCACGCGCAGGAATCCAAATAAAGAGAAAAGTAATTGAAAATGGTGAAGAAAAGTTAATAGAAGAAGGATCATTTAAAGAAGTATCAGCTTTTGAAGAAAAAATTCGACAAGAAGTAGAAAAAGGAGAAATATTGAAAATAGGAGGAAGAGAATTTCTTAAAAAAGGAGAAATAGGAGGAATGGGATTTCAAAGTATAATGAATAATTTAAATATTTTAGGACATCAAGGGGTATTCGCTGGAACACTTATTGTAAGTATGGGCTCTGATGATTTTAAAGAGGATATTCTTATAAATCATCTTTATAATGCTAATGGTAAGGGTGAAGATATAGGTTATAAGCCAGCTAGTGTTGACGAAGTTGGTGTAGGAGGTCAATTATCCAATATTTCATTTATTATAGACGAAACTAATTTAAAAAATGGCAAAAAAATTTATTTAGAGTTGGGCTCCCGCATAATAGAGCAGCTTGGAAAAAGTAAAGTAGGTGAAGAAAAAGCTACTCTCGGTCAGTTAACCTATACATTCGATCTTAAAGAACAGACCTTTCAATCAACAATTGCTTCAGATAACCCTAATTTAAAAGGTCAGTTAGATAGAATATTAGAATTCTCTAGTGTGGGTAATCGCTTATTTAAATCTGATGAAGAAAAGCTTAAGGATATGTTAATTACCGCAATTCAATATGTAAAACTAGAATTGGTTCAGCGTAGAGAAAATGATACTCTAAATAGTGAAAACTTAAGTAATATAGTTAAGAACACAATTACTTCTATTGAATCTGATTTGAAGGAAGATTTTAATGCATCTGATAGTAATTTAAAATCATTGAGAAATCGACTTGAATTAGAAGTGACAAAAAGTGTAAAAGAGTTGAATAAAGAGATTAATTCAATATTAGAAAAAAATGGTTTGGGAGTTAATTCAACCTTAAATGATCTTAACATTAAAATTTTGAAAGATGTTCCAATAACTGAAGATATAGTCGAAAAATGTATTTCAAAATTAAATTCATCTGTGAAAGAAGGAACTACAAAAGAGATCTTAGATGAATTAAAAAAGCAAGCCTTAGAGGAAGTTAAAAAAAACGGTACTGGTGAAGTTTCATTAAAAAAGATCGAAACATTAATAAAACCATATTTACAACCACATTTACAAAATACTGGGGGGTTTCAAGATATTCTTACAAATGGTAAAAATCCAAAAGCTGAGATAATTTTTAAAGAAACACTTATGACTAGTTTAGATACAAGTATTGATGAAATGCTTCAAGGCAAAAGCAATAAGAAAGGTGCTGTAGAAGAAAAGCAAAATAATTCATTGCTAGATATCATAAAGAACTTTTTTGTTTCAATTTTAGAAAGTGTATCCACGATATTTAAGGATAAAGAATTAAATGCAGCTAATACTTTAACAAATGCAATAAAAAATACTCTGGATGATATAAAAATCATGCAAACTCAAGATAAAACAAATGTAGAAAAACTTGCCCAATCCCGTAATAAAGAAAATGTAGAAAGGAGTAGATAAAATTTTTTATGTTGTAGCTTAATTATCTTAGAATTAAGCTACTTGTCATATTGAATAACTTATGTTATGATGATATCCTTTATTGAAATTATTTTATTTAAGTAAAAGCATGGCTAGAAAATGTTTTATTACTAAAAAAGGAGTTTTATCCGGTAATAATGTTTCTCACTCCAATCGTAAAACCAGAAGGCGTTTTTTACCTAATATGAAGAGCTTTTCGTTATTGAGCGAAGCTTTAGGAAGATCCGTTCGTGTTCGTTTGTCGACTCAAGGAATGAGAACTATAGATCACAACATGGGTATTGATGATTATCTTATGTCTTTATCTTCATCACATTTAACTTCTGAAGCTAGAGCTTTGAAGAGAAAAATAGGTAGAGCCTTGTTACAGTCTAGTAAAGATATTAGTTAAATTTTTATCTAATTTTGATATTATGCGAGCTCTGCCCAAATAAGTTATGCCTAAAACGAATCTAATAGAAGATAAAGTAACTAACTATTTTGCTTTATCTTCTTTCGTTTTTTTAATAGCAAGCTTTTTCCCTATAGCTTTGTCATATTATATACAGTATTCGTTGGAGTTATATCCTTGTAAACTTTGCTTATACCAGCGTTACTTATATTTCTTTCTTTCATTATATTTTCTATCATCTTTTATAATAGAAGTTAGACCAATTATCAAAATTGATCTAAGCAAAAAAGTACTAACATATTGGAGAATACAATTTCTAATATTTTCTCTGTTACTTTTTAGTATAAGTTTTTTTCTATCATTATTTCATTTTGGAGTAGAACAAGGGTGGTGGAATTATTCTAGCACTTGTGTTACTAACTTAAAAGATGCTTTATCCTTAGAAGATTTTATAACTAGTATCAGTAAATCTGAATTAGTTCCCTGTAATATTTCTCAATTCGAATTTTATGGATTAACATTATCTGGTTTGAATATGTTATATTCATTAGCATTATTAATTTTAGCATTAGCTTTTACTTTTAAAATTAAGAAAAACATAAAATTTTTTGTTGCTTGATTGTAAAAAATATTTCATGGTTATTTACCATATTTGATATTGGTAATTAATAATAATCCTGGTTAAGGTTAATTTAAAGAAAATGAAATTATTGCTAGCATTTAGTTTTGTATTTTACTTAGTTTATGGTTGTTTTTTTTATAATAACAAAGTTTATGCAGAAAACGGATTATCCCAATTATCTGGCTATATGGATTATCTTGCTGCCCGTGATGCAGTAATTTCAAAGAATATTGCTAATATCGATACACCTGGTTATTTACCTAGCGATATTGAAAAACCTAGAGAAAACATAGAAACGATACATGATATAGGCTTAACTACAACTAACTCTATGCATATAGAAACCAATCCCATTCAAAAATATGAACTAGTAAAATCAAATGTTGAAGAGCTAAAGCCTAATAAAAACGGCGTTAATTTAGAACAAGAATTACTAAATAAAAATGAAAATACATTAAAGATGCAAGAGATTGCTAACTTATACAGCAAAACTCGTGGTATGCTTAGGTTAGCTATTGCTGGCAAATAATTTTATATAATTAAACAAAGATGTCATTAGCTAAAATTATACATAATCAAAAATTCAATGTGATATTAATAACTATAGGTATATTTTATATTATAGTTAAAGTTCTTTTCAATAATTTAGCCAATGCTGATAATGGTGATAGTTTAATAGCTTCTGCCAGGATATCAGCGTCTGGTATGCAAGCTCAATCAGAAAGATTAAAAGTAATTTCCCAAAATATTGCTAACGCTGATGTCTCTGCTACTGCTCCTGATGGAGACCCTTATCGTCGTAAGATTATATTTTTTAAAAATGAATACGATAACTCTAAGGAGGCAGAAGTTATAAAAGTGGATAAAATATCTCATGATTACTCGGATTTTATAATGAAATATCAACCTAATCATCCAGCAGCTGATGAGAAAGGATATGTTAAGTATCCTAATATCAATGTAGTTGTTGAAACTATTGATGCTAAGGAAGCGCAAAGATCATTTGAAGCTAATGTGAATGCATTTGAGCTTGCTAAAGCTAATCAATCTAGAGTTCTTGATTTATTGAAGTGAAGTTATATACCAAGGAGAATGAAACAGTTAAAATGAGCAAATAGCTTGGAAAGCCTATATTAATAGGTGAGCGCCAGCAAATCCACAAATGTTGAAGTCTCAGAGGTATATTTCTAAAAGTGTATAGTATTGATTTATGTAATTTATAAAGGTTGAATATAAAATGCTTTGGGATTTATTAAGTGTTACAGAAAAAGCAGCTATAGCTTGCTACCCTTGGATTGGCCGCGGCAATCAAAATAGTGCTGATAATGCAGCAGTTTTGGCTATGCGAAACGCTTTAAATAAGCTTCATATTGACGCTCAAATAGCAATTGGAGAGGGAGAAAGGGATAAAGCCCCGATGCTTTTTATTGGTGAGCGTTTAGGATCTCAAGAAAATGACTTAAAAGAAAGGGAAATGATCGATTTAGCAGTTGATCCTTTAGAGGGCACTTCTCTTTGTGCTAATTCTTTACCCAATTCAATTACAGTACTAGCTGCTACTGATAAAGGTGGATTTTTAAATGCTCCCGATGTTTATATGCAAAAAATTGCTGTAGGCCAAGGTTTACCTGAAAATATTGTAGATTTAGATGTCCCAGTGCGAGAAAATATTATGAATCTGGCTAAAGCAAAAAAATGTTCTGCATCTGATATTTGTGTAACTATCTTAAAAAGAGAAAGACATTCAAAGCTAATAGAAGAAATTAGAGCTACTGGTGCTAAGATTAAATTGATTGGAGATGGTGATGTATTAGGGGTTATTGCTACTTGCTTACCTCCTTATGATGTTGATATGTATATTGGAACAGGAGGAGCGCCTGAGGGTGTTATAGCTGCCGCTGGGATGAAATTATTAGGTGGTCAAATACAAGGTAGATTATTATTTGATGATGAACATAGTAAACAAAGAGCATTTAATATGGGAATATTGAATTTAGACCGTAAATACAACATAGATGACTTAGCTCAGGGAGATAAATTAGTTTTCGTTGCAACTGGAGTAACAGATGGTTTTTTATTGGAAGGTGTGAAGTATAACAATATCAGTAATTCTTTTATTACTAATTCAATACTCATAGATAATCGTACAAAAACTTTACGCAAAATAACAACTAAAAATATTTAGGCAAAACCTTATTTACGATATATTTGAATATGTATTTATTTTCTATCAGAAAACAGCAAATCTTATCTTATCTAAGTTTACCTGAGATATTAATTTTTAGTTTAGCTACTATATTTTATCAATTAAAAGGTTTAAGCATATTTGCCGATGGCGATATAGCATGGCATATTAGTTCAGGCCATTTAATCAGAGAGCTAAAAAATATCCCTATATATGATAGTTGGTCATATGCTGGTCATATCCAGCAATGGTATAATTTATCATGGCTATGGGATATTATAATCAGCTATATTTATGATTTCTTTGGTTTAAACGGATTACGTACCATTACTTCATTAACTTTTGGTTTATCTATATCCTTCATCCATTTTGATTTGCGTCAAAGGTTTAATATAAAAATATTACCTACTAGTAAAAAACTAGAGCAATTTAGACTGAAAAAGCTATGGAATAAGTTGATTCAGTTTATAAAGAATGATGAAAATTATTCTTTATCTAATTCGAGTAATCAAGAAGTTATTAGAGTTGATAGTATAGCCTTAACTACCTCCTTGATATCGCTATTACTTCTTAATGTTTATAGTGCTAGGCCCCACCTGGCATCTTTTTTCATTGCCTTTATAGTATATAGATGGATTGGTAAATATCATAAAGATTGTAAAAATACAAATTATTTACAAAATAGGTTTGTTAATTTAGTTTTAAAATGTAGCTTAATCACTATTTTATGGGCTAACCTCCATGGAGGTTTTATAGTATTTTACTTTATTTTATTACCTTTTATTGCTCAAGCCATTTATAAAAAAGAACGAATAATTTTATTACAATATATTACCTTAGGGTTAAGCTGCTTTTTAGTATGTTTTATTAATCCTATAGGTTATAAAATTTACATAGGAGTTTTACGTACTTTTTATAGCGCTTTATTTAATAATATAATGGAATGGCAGCCTTTTGTTTTTTCCTATAGTTATGGCAGCACTATATTTATTATTATTATATTATTATCTGCTTTAGCCTACAGAAGGCATTATTTACAGTTAAAGATTGATATATACGAATGGTTATCATCTATTATTTGGCTTTTTTTTAGCATGCTATCTATACGAAATTTTTCTATGCTAGCTGTACTTGGTAGTAGAACCATAGCAGCCGTCATAGACTCAGTATTACCTCATGCTTTATATCCACTACGATTTACTTCTGAATTGTACAAAGCTAATATTATATCTTTAATAATTTTACCTATTGTTATACTATTCGCTCCTATTCATATAGGTTTAGATAACGCACCTTTAGCTGAAATAAATTTCATAAAAAATAATTTTTCAGGTTACAAATTTTTTAATCATTACAATATAGGAGGAAGCTTAATTTTTTTAGGTCAGGGTAAATTCCAACATTTTATTGATGGAAGAGCAGGAACTGTATTTACTGAAGACACAATAAAGGATTACTTATATTATCTTTACGATGATAATGAAAAATGGAACTATGTGTTAGATAAATACTATTTTGATGGGGCAATCATACCCAAAGGTGATTTAAAACGAACATCTGTGAGTAATTATTTTTCTAATTGGCAACTTGTATTTAGTGGTAATTACGGGAATGTATATATTAGGAAAAATAAAATTATAGAGATCAATTAATTATTTTTTAGCATATATTATTACTACTAAGGTTAAAAATTTGTATCACGGTTGGTTATTATTAGATAAGCAAGTAGGAGTTAGTTCAGCTGCTGCTATTCAGGTTTTAAAATCCATATTTAAACCATTGAAAGTAGGTCATGCTGGAACGCTAGATCCTTTTGCTTCTGGATTGTTGTTAGTGGCTATAGGTGAAGCTACTAAACTTATTGAGTATGCTGTTGTAGGAGAAAAAGCTTATAACTTTACAGTGACTTGGGGAGAAGAAAAAGATACTTTAGATATTTGTGGTAATACTACTGACAAGTGTTTCAATATTCCTACTCAAAATGAAATAATAGAAGCGATTCCTGAATTTCTTGGTGAAATTAGTCAAAAACCACCAAAATATTCTGCTATTAAAGTTCAAGGTAATCGATCATATAAATTAGCTAGGGAGAATAAAGATTTTGAGCTAAGTAGTAGGCCAGTATTATGCAACAAACTTGAGTTAATAAATGGTAATAGCTCTTTTTATTTAGAATGTGGCAAAGGTTTTTATGTTAGGGCTTTAGCTAGAGACTTAGCATATAGACTCAATACGTTAGCTTATGTTTCTTCACTAAGAAGAATGAAGATAGGTAAATTTTTAGTTGCCGATGCTATAACAATAGATTATATAGAAGAGTTGTTAATTAACTTTAAGTGTAACCCTCAACCTGATCAATATATTGAAAACTATAAGCAGATAAGAAAAAATAAAGAATCATTAGCTCAATCTTTATTTCCAAAGCTTATTCCTATACACGCTGTACTGGACGACATCTTAGTATTTCATGTATCAGAGGATCAAGCTAAAAAAATAAAGCATGGTCAAACGATAACTATTCTGGATGATCAACTAACTGATAACTGTGATGTTAATAACGAACAAGAAATAGTAAAAGCATTCTTTGATGACAAGCTTATAGCTATATGCAGATATTCTAATGGTGTAATTATACCTAAAAAAGTTTTTAACCTATAAAACAACAAAAAAAGGAGTTTAAGATGTCGATTAGTAAAGAAATAAAAAAAGATATAATAAAAAATTTCGGTAAAAATGATACTGATACCGGTTCTGTTGAGGTTCAATGCGCCATACTAACAGCAGAAATTAAAAGTTTAACTGAGCATATGAAAATTAATAAAAAAGATTTTCAATCTCGTCGTGGTCTAATAGTGATGGTGAATAAAAGAAAGAGACTGTTAGAATATGTTAAAGCAATAAGCGTTAATCGCTACCTCTCTATTATAGAGAAGTTAGGTCTCAGAAAATAATAACATCTATTATGTAATTTATTATTATCATTTTAATAATAAATTACATTTTAATACTTTCAGTTTAACTTTGATAGAATATGTTCTAGCATTAGGCACTAACCTAGGAAATAAGCTTCTAAATTTAAAACAAGCTATTAATAAGTTAAATCCTTATTTTGAGAAAGATATAAAGCTATCTTCTGTCTATCTATCAAAGGCTTTATTACCTCCATCTCAATTTGAATCTTCTTGGGATAAACCGTTTTTAAATTTGCTTATAAGTGGATACTCCTCCTTACAGGCTTATGATTTGCTTCATAGAGTAAAGCTGATTGAAAAGGAAATGGGAAGAGATTTATCTGCTCCTAGATGGTCTCCTAGAATAATAGATATAGATATAATTTTAGCTGGTGATAAAGGACAGCAAATAATAAACTTAAAGCCAAATCATAATCTAGAATTAGCTATACCACATTCAGAATTAGGTAATAGAGCATTTTGGCTACTACCTTTAAAAGAGATATATCAGGAATGGCAACACCCAATAACTAAAATATTTTTAAAAGAGTATATCAAAATGCTTTCTGAAGAATCACTGCTAAATACTAAAGTTATTTATAAAAACTTATATTAAGATGCTTAGCGAGCATGTTAGAATAAATATAAATCAGAATGGAGCACAATATGTTTATTATAGGTGGCTTGAAGTAATAAGATTGGTGACTGTTATTTTCTAACAGCTTTTCATTAAAATGGATAAAGTATTATTCTAATCGACATAGAAATATTTAATTCATAGATATTGCCAATTACGGATATGAAGACAAAGCACAAGTTATAGCTTTTTTATCTCATCTAATAACTCTACTTAATGGAAAATTAATTCATCACAATTAATTCTATCAATCAATATGTTGCGAGTAATTGGTAGATGTTTTATCAAATGTTTTTTAAGAAAAAACGTAGTTATATTAAAAGCATTAACTAAATCACTTTTTGCCAATATAGGTAAATTTGGCTTCACTAAAAAAGCTGGTAAAGGAAACAACTTATCATGATATGCCTCACCTACTTTAAAAGATACCGCCTTACCTGATTTAGGCGAGAGATACACTAACTCCTCTTTTGATTTACTAACTACACAACTCTTTAAATCTAAACCAAATCCCGAATATTTAAGAATAGAAATTTCCATAAAAATTAATTCTTTTAAACATTCTATTATATTGTTGCTTTCTTCTAAATTTTTCATAAAGCTACAGAAGTCTAACCACAAAAGAGTTTGAGGCTCTTTTTCTTTTAATACCATCATTAATATTGATATAACAGAACTTAAAATATTTAATTTATCCTTATTTCCAATAACTATAATTAAACCATCAGAAATTTTTTCTAACTGCTTATATGCTCCTAATTGATCTATTACCCTAGTTTTCCACATTACCGATACTAAAGTTCCTATAACAGGTATATCACTAATATTTCTTCCGATTTTATAATATCCGCTAATCAAGCCATGATCTTTTAGAAAGCATTTTAATAACACATTTCTTTCTTGAAGTTTATTAAAGGATAATACAATACCATAATCATTGATCAGCATGATAATTATCAATCATTGTTAACACCATTAACACAGGGTAAGTTATTCAATTTAATCTTAAATCGAATAAATAGTTTAATCTTTAGTAGCCACTCCCTCTTCTTGAGAACTTGAAATGAATAAAACTAATAAAGCAATTTTTAAAATGGTATTTATTACTATCAATGCAAAGAATGATAACACACCGGAAAAGCCATTTATTAAGTGAATTAATGAATGAGGTATAAATTGCAAAGTAATAAACAGTAACAATAAAGTTTTAAAATTAATTTTAGCTAATCTAATACTACTAGACATAGAAGCCGATATATTTAACTGACGTATTACTATAAAGCTCTCCACAAATGACAAAAATATAGATGCAACAATTCCTGGTAAAACAAGCAGAATCATTAAACTAAATACTATTATATCACGAAAAAAGATTGGTATTAATAACTTATTAACCTGCTTCCAAACAAAACTTCCTATACTATCATTAGCTTTATTAGCATTATTATGCAAAGTAATATAAGCCAACATACTATAAATAATAGATTGAAAAATCGAACTTATAAATAAAATACTTAATAAAATTATCAATAAAACTGAAGGAGATATATAAGATATCAAATCATTAAAATCAGATATATTTTTTATTTCCTCAATATTATTGGGCAATACGCCTATTATTAACTTAAATATAAGTATAGATAATGAGCAGCAAATAAATAATGCAGTAAAAATCGATAAAAGATAACTTTTATAATGTTGTTTTATCAGTAATAAAGTGTTGTTTAGTACTGATAAATAATTCTCTAACATAAGCCTAATTTATAATTAAAAATTATAAGTAAATAATTTAAATAATTGTGTATAAGTTTTAACATAGGTAAAACTAAAAATGCCTTCCTTACATATAGTATTCCCATACTTTTTTTAAGGCATATACTAAAGAATCAGCCATTTCTTCAGTATGCAAAGGAGTTGGAGTAATACGCAAACGCTCACTTCCTTTAGGTACAGTAGGAAAATTGATATTTTGTAAATAAATGCCAAAATCATTCAAAAGCTTTTCGCATATCATCCTAGAGATTTTTGCGTTCCCTACCATTACAGGAATTATGTGGGTACCGTAATCTAAAAATGGTATATTAGCTTTACCCAATTCTTTTTTTACATAGTTTACCATTTTTTTATGTAAAGCTCTTTTTTCATCATCTTGCTTTAATTGCCTTATGCTGGAAACTGCAGCAGCAGAAATAGCAGGTGGCAAGGCAGTAGTAAATATAAAACCTGAAGCTAAGCTTCTTATAGCATCTATTATTTCTCTTTTTGCTGCTATATAACCACCGATTACACCAAAAGCCTTGGCTAAAGTACCTTGTATTATATCTATATTATTACTTAAACCAAGTAAAGAAGCTATGCCAGAGCCCTGATTACCATATAAACCTACAGAATGAACTTCATCTATATATGTTAAAGCATTATAATGTAGAGCTAAATTACATATTTCAGATAGCTTTACTATCTCACCACTCATAGAATAAACTGATTCAAATACAATTATCTTATGCTGTTCTAAAGGATATTTTTGTAATCTAGCCTCTAAATCTTGCATATCATTATGATTAAAAATCTCCTTATTTAATCTGCTATCTCTTATGCCGTGAATAATAGATGCATGATTATCCTGGTCAGAAAATATAACACAATTAGGCATGATTTTAGATATTACACCCAAAGTAGCCTGATTTGCTATATACCCAGATGTAAAAACTAAAGCTGCTTCCTTATTATGCAGTATAGCTAATTCATTTTCAAGATCACTTATAGGGGAATTAGTGCCGGAAATATTACGAGTACCCCCAGCCCCTACCCCCATTTTCCTTGCAGTCTCTATCATACTCTCAATCACCTTAGGATGATGACCCATCCCTAGATAGTCATTACTACACCAAACAGTTATATATTTTTCCAATTTCTTAGCGTAAGCTAAAGGAAATTTACCACTGACATATTCCAATTCAGTAAAAATTCGGAAACGATTTTCGTTTTTGACCGCATTGATTACATCAGTAAATATACTTAAATAATCGGATTTCTCAGTTTTGAGCTCCAAATTTAGCATAATTTTTAAAAAATATTTAAATTATAATTGATTTATGAAGTAATTTTATAAGTACATTATATGAATGTATAAAAATTATAATATTTTCTAAAGAATAATTATAGGGATATTTTTATGCATTTTCATTATGTTATTATATACTTAGGTAGTTTTAAGCGCTATTATATTACAGCAATAACTTTATTAAGTTAATAAAAAAATAAAAAATTATGTTGTCAAAAAACTATATCTAATATAGTTTTACTCTGCTAGCAAAAAATTTCAGCTATTTGCTTTAAAAAGTTGGGGTATAGCCAAGTGGTAAGGCACTGGTTTTTGATACCAGCATTCGGTGGTTCGAATCCATCTACCCCAGCCAAATATTTTTTAGTTTTATTAACTATCAATTAAAAAATAATCGCTAGCTATTTTTCCTATCCTCAAGAACACTTCTTTTAAATTTTGATTAGAATCAGATTTAAATAAAGACTTGCCGTTATCCATTATATTCGAGATTTCAGGACTTATTGGTACCTGGGCAATCAAGGGAATTTGAGATTCTTTAGCATAATTAGCTACATTATTTTGGCCAAAGATATATTTGCGCCTATTTTCCCCATCTAAATTATCCTTAGATAATTTTATTGATTGAAAATCTTCTACTTCTAAATAACTCATGTTTTCAATTATCCCTAATATAGGAATATCTAACTTATGGAGCATATCTATTGATTTTTTTGTATCAGCTAATGCTACTTGCTGTGGAGTTGAAACAACTATAGCGCCATCGATATGATAATTCTCAGCTAAACTAAGGTGAACATCACCTGTGCCTGGGGGAGTATCAATTATAAGAAAATCAAGAGGCTCTTTTTTTAGTTTTAACAAGCTTTTTTGCCACCAATCAGTACGCATTAGAAGCTGTTGTAACATTTTGGTTATCATTGGGCCACGCCAAATTACAGCTTTATCTTGAGGCATAAGAAATCCCATAGACATAATATTTAGATTATATTTACGAAATGGAATGAATACCTCTTTTTCAACTTTCACTTCACCAACTTCCAAAAGGCCTAACATACGTGGTATAGATGGACCATAAATATCAGCATCTAATAAGCCTATTTTGAAACCCATTTCAGCCAAAGCTAAAGCTAAATTGACACTTATAGTTGATTTTCCTACTCCTCCTTTGCCAGAAGCAACTAAAATGATCCTTTTAGCACAATCCAAACGTATTTTCTTATTTTGAATTTTATTTTTTATAGCATTATCAGATTTAGCTAAATGATTAGCAAACATCAATTGTATATTAGAAATAATCGGTATTATAGACTTAACTTGCTCAATATAACTATCTACTAAAAGCTTAATCTTATCAAAATCCTCTTGAGAATTAATAAAATCAAATTCAAATATCAGTTTTAAAGTGCAATTTTCTGAATTAAATTTAACATGTTTTAAATAATCATTTAAAAATTTTCCCCTATAATCAGCTAAATTAATTTTGGAAGCAATTTCTATAACTTGCTTAAGAATATCTTCAGACATAATAATTTAAGTATATAAGTGCATAAATTTATAAAAATTTACCAGTCAAAAATAATGAGTTAGTGAGAGATACTATTTTAAAGTCAAAATAGTATACCAGTATTTTTAAAGCTATGTTATAAGATCTAAATAATTACAATATATCATAATAAACAAGCTAACTAAATCACTTTTTAATATAGATAAGTAATGCAAAATTCTGAACTAAGTATAATCTATACTACTATAGATAATCTAGAAAAAGCAAAATCTTTATCACACTACTTGATAAAGGAAAAATTAATAGCATGTGCAAATATATTGCCAATAATAGCTAGCTTATATGAATGGCAAAATGAAATAATAGAAAGTAATGAGTATGCTTTAATAATTAAGACCAAAACTGAATTAGTAAATGAAACTATTCTTAGAGTTCGCCAATTGCATCCATATAAAAATCCTGCTATATTTGAGCTAGCGGTAGGCAAGCATTATTCAAATGATTTTATCGACTGGGTTAACCAACAAACTAAATAATTTAAAGCAATACACTTAGATTAAAAAATTTTTTTCTTGAATTATAATTTAAAACAGCATAATTCAATGTTAATTAATATTAATAAATTTGAATTGTAAAATAATCTATACTTAAATTTTTTTATAATAAAATTGTAAATTTCAGCGTAATGGTTTAACCTAAGAACCTTCGCATATTTTTTATAAAAAAATATTAATAACTTAAATTAAGAAAAATATTTTATATGGCAACACCATTAATGCCTAAAGCTACAGCCATATGGTTAATAGAGAATACTACGCTTACTTTCGAACAAATTGCTGAATTTTGTGGCTTGCACTTATTAGAAGCAAAAGCAATTGCTGATGGTGATGTGGCGAAAGGAATTAAAGGTATTGATCCCATTAATATGGGGCAATTATCTCGAGAAGAAATCAAACGCTGTGAAAAAAATCCTACTAACAAGCTTACGCTGCTTGAAAGCATGGCATCAACTATAATGCACGAGCAACAAAAGAAAAGGAAGGGTAAGTATACACCAGTAGCTAAACGTCAAGATAAACCTGACGCTATAGTATGGTTATTAAAACATTGTCCAGAGTTAACAGATAATCAAATAGTAAAATTAATAGGTACTACTAAGAACACTATAATGTCTGTTCGAGATAAAACTCATTGGAATTCCAATAATCTTAAAGCAAAAGATCCAGTTTTACTTGGATTATGTTCACAAACCGAGTTAAACCAAACATATGAAATAGCAAAGAAAAAGCAAAAAACTATTGAGAGCTTAAAAGAAATAGTTTAGTGCTTAGCCTATAGGCTATTTTTTAAATAAAGTTGATCTAGTTAACAAGTTATAAATAAAATACGTTAAAGATGATATTGGTTTTATTAGGGGCTCCTGGAGTTGGTAAAGGAACGCAAGCTAGTTTACTTAGTCAAAAGTATAACATACCTATATTATCTACAGGTGAAATATTACGGACCTTTACCTCTACTGATAATGGCCCATTAGCTAAACAAGTAAAGTCCATTATATCATCTGGAAATTTAGTTAATGACGAAATAGTTGCAACAATTGTTAAACAACGCATCATACAAGATGACTGTGTTAATGGCTTCATATTAGACGGCTTCCCTCGTACTATAATTCAAGCAGAGGAATTAACTAAAATAATTAAAGATTTTTTACCTAACAAAAAGGTCTATATTATTAATATAGAAGTTAAAGCCAAGGAATTAATTAATAGGTTAAGTTCACGTTTTTTATGTAAAAACTGCAAAAAGGTTTATAATCATATTTATTCACCTACTAAAATAGATGGTAAATGCGATATATGCGATGGAATCGAATTTATACAGAGAACAGATGATAAAAAAGAAGTAGTAGAACAACGAATGAATATCTATAAAGAACAAACTCAGCCGTTGATTGAGTATTATACAAATAGAAATAATCTTATAAACGTCAATGGGATGCAAGATATAGCAAAAGTGTTTTTAAATATCACTGAAAGCATATAATTTTTAATATATCAATATAACTTGTTATATTATATCACTTGCTTAGTGATATAATAATATATATAATAGTTCGACTTTTAATATTAGAAATCATTTAATTTAAGTATACAACATACTAAACAAGGAATAGAATGTAGTTTATAAAAAATTTAATTGGCAAGTAAATTTTATTATATTGAAACCGCATAAATAATAATAAAAAATTAATTGAATAGAACTTAATTAATATAAAAACAATGATAAAAAATTTACAAAAACCTGGGGGAAATTTATTCATTTGGTTAATAATTATTAGTTTATTAGCTATTTTGTATAACGTCCTTTCAGATGTAAGCTTAAATTCAAGAAAGATTGCTTTCTCGGACTTTTTATTACAAGTTGAAAACAATAATGTAAAAGAAGTATCAATACGCGGTAGTCTTATAGAAGGTAAAGATAAGGATGGGAAAGCCTTTAGTACCTTATCTCCAAATTTTTATCCTCACTTAATTGATCAACTATATAGTAAAAACGTTAAAATCGATGTGGTCCCGACTGAAACATCGTTAGGTAGTTTTTTCTCTGTAATAATATCTTGGTTCCCAGTATTCTTACTAGCTGGAATATGGATATACTTTATGCGTAGTATGCAAGGTGGTGGAAAAGCCATGGGGTTTGGTAAGTCTAAAGCTCGTTTAGTATCAGAAAATAACAAAGTAACTTTTGCTGATGTAGCAGGAATAGATGAAGCCAAAGAAGAACTAAAAGAAATAGTTGATTTCCTTAGAGACCCATTAAAATTTCAAAAATTAGGTGGCAAGATTCCTAAAGGCTGTTTGCTAGTAGGTTCACCAGGAACTGGTAAAACTCTTCTTGCTAGAGCTATAGCTGGAGAAGCTGGAGTTCCTTTCTTCACTATTTCAGGTTCTGACTTCGTTGAAATGTTTGTAGGTGTAGGAGCTAGCAGAGTTCGAGATATGTTCAGTCAAGCTAAAAAACAAGCTCCATGTATTTTATTTATAGATGAAATAGATGCTGTAGGTAGACATAGAGGAGCTGGATTAGGCGGAGGTAACGACGAGCGTGAACAGACTCTAAATCAAATGTTAGTAGAAATGGATGGTTTCTCAGATAATGAGGGTGTTATAGTAATAGCAGCTACAAATAGACCTGATGTTCTCGATCCAGCTTTATTACGCCCTGGACGTTTTGATAGGCAAATTACGGTTACTATACCTGATATCAATGGAAGAGAGCAAATATTAAAAGTTCATAGCAAAAAAATACCTCTTGCTCCAACAGTAGATTTAAGAGTATTAGCTAGGGGAACTCCTGGCTTTGCCGGAGCAGACTTAGCAAATTTAGTAAATGAAGCAGCGCTAATGGCAGCTAGATTGAATAAAGATTGCGTAAGTATGGAAATTTTAGAATCAGCAAAAGATAAAGTCATGATGGGTGCTGAAAGACGTTCTATTATTATGAATGAAGATGAGAAAAAACTCACAGCTTATCATGAAGGCGGACATGCTTTAGTCACCATATATCTTCCAGCTTCTGATCCTCTACATAAAGCAACTATTATTCCTAGGGGCAGAGCTTTAGGAGTAACAATGAGACTACCGGAGGGAGACCGCTATTCCACTAGCTTAAAAAGACTAGAAGCAGATATAGCGGTAGCTATGGGCGGAAGAGTAGCTGAGGAGCTTATATTTGGCCCAGAAAACATAACTACTGGAGCTAGTAGCGATATAAAAGCCGCTACCTCATTAGCAAGGCGTATGGTAACTCAATGGGGATTAAGCTCAGAAATAGGACCTGTATTGGTTGGTGATGAAAAAGAAGAAGTATTTTTAGGTCATAGTATGGGGAGAAATAATTCAATTTCAGAAGCTTTATCAACTAAAATAGATAATGAAATTAAAAGATTTCTTGATGAAGGATATAAATTAGCTAAAGATATATTGAGTACTAACTTAGAGCAACTGCATTTGCTAGCAAGCGCTTTATTGGAATACGAAACTCTTACAGCTGAAGAAATAAAACAAGTGATATTAGGTAAGCAGATAAGTAGGGGTAATTTAGGAGAAGGTAGCAACAGTGAGAAAAACCCTGACAATAAGGGTAGCGATAATCAAATAACAGAAAAAGAAAATATAAGAGAAGAAGCTAAACAAACACCTTCTAATAGAACATCTTCAGTGCCCTTAATCTAAATTAAGATTATATACTAAGGAGATTTTGGCATTTGCTAGAAAAGTGAGTAGTGAAGTTGCAGAACCTATATTATTAATAGTTGAAAGTCTCAAAGCCATACTATTTTTATATAGTTTTTGCTTAACTAGCCTTGTTAGCACCTATCACAAAATATTATTTTTTATTTTCCTGCGCTTAAGTCACAAGTGCTAAGAGCGAGTGAGATAAATCGTTATAGGAGAGGTAAGTGGAAGTGCCAAATCTCTCTTTACCATAGGTTTATGGCATTAATAAAGATATGGATAAAGTTATGCTAGCGACAATCAACTTAGAAAAAAGCTATAATAACCGCAAAGTAGTAAAAAACCTAACTTTAGAAATTCAAAAATCAGAGATAGTAGGCTTATTAGGACCTAATGGGGCTGGGAAAAGCACATCTTTTTATATGATAGCTGGCTTAATTCGACCTCAATCAGGGAAAATAACTTTAGATGGTAAGGATATTACTAAACTACCTATGTATCAAAGAGCGAGACTAGGAATAGGTTATTTACCTCAGGAATCATCTATATTTCAGGGTATGAGCG
>CAYLWW010000005.1:0-29161 GCA_964387585.1 uncultured Candidatus Midichloriaceae bacterium | reverse complement strand
TATGCTATCGATCAAGCCTTTGAATTCTATAATTATCAATTGGAATGACTATAACGCTGCAGATGCCATTTTTAACACCAAACTAAATTCTATTTAACTATAAAAACTCTAATCAATCATCTGGCTAGCATCAAAATTAAACTCAAACTCTTTCCAAGTATCATATTTATCTATCGGCAAATGCTTTAAAGGAGAAGCAATATAAACAGCTCTTACAGCACTATCAACAAAAGCATTATATACTGGATTACCTAATTGCAAGGAAGAAAGCTCTGGCTTTGCACTTAAAACATTACCTTCTCTATCTAAGGTGATCAATACCTTAACATTCATATTTTTATTATTATTACCACCACCGAAAGATGAGGTATTCCAAGCTTGCTCTAATTGAGATCTTATAGCTTCCATTTCACTTAAAC
Source organism: uncultured Candidatus Midichloriaceae bacterium (assembly GCA_964387585.1). Taxonomy (GTDB): domain Bacteria; phylum Pseudomonadota; class Alphaproteobacteria; order Rickettsiales; family Midichloriaceae; genus CAYLWW01. Next base: position 28,742 of record CAYLWW010000005.1, on the reverse strand, counting down.
TAAGAGGTAAATTTTCATTGTACTCCTTATTAGACTCACCTCTAATTATTTCTTCTATATCATCAATTTTCTCCTCCAAAGTTGCCTCGCTATCATTTTTCTTTTGTTGCTTCTTATCAGCTTTATTATTTTGCTCTAGCGATTTTAAAATACTCTTATTATTTATAATCTCTTCTATACTTTTATCCCATAAATCTTCTTTTTGTTCTTTCTTTATCTTAGTATTAGCTTGATTTTTAGTGGCTTTTTCTTGAGGTTTATTTTCTTTTTTCTCTTCTTTTTTTAAATTTTTATTTTTTAAATCGTCACTAACTGGTACAGTATCTTTTGGCTCTTTAAGCTCTTCATTTTTTAAGACAACACTCTTGTTATCTGATTGAGATTTTTTATCATCATTACTAGTTTTAGTATTTTCTTTTTTATCTTTAGGTTGATCTTTAGCAACCTCTGAATTCTTATTAGGCTCTTTATTATCTTTTTTATTAGGTTGAGCGGTATTCTTTACCTTGGGTTTGACTTCATCATTTTTCTTAGTATCCAACTTTTTTCCTTCATTATCACTTTGTTCTTTAACGACTTTACTTTTGACTTCATTTAAAGGTTTAGAATTATTATTTAATTTTAAATTAGTCACAGCAGATAATGGGACTATATCTAAAACTATACTACTTTCTTCTACAGGCAATTTACGAGCAAAATTAGGAAGCCCTAAGAATAAAAAGGACAATATGGCGACATGCAAAACAATTGAATAAATGAATCCTAAACGCATCGTTATAATTTGTTTGTAAAAACAATAAAAATTTTATAATAAAAAAGGGAAAAATAAGGGAAAAAATAATTACTTATAAGTATTATTCAGAATAAAATTAATCTTAATCCTAATCCTAAGTAGGCTAAATTATAAAAAATAATAATTCTGCTTATTTATCAGTTTTTGGCTGAATACTTTCAGTCACTAACGCAACATTATTAAAACCTATTTCCTTAACCAAAGAAAATAATTCTAGCACTTTACCATAATTTATACTTTGATCTCCTCGTACAAACACTCTAGTATCAGCTTTAGCAGTTAAAACTGCTGCTAAATTACTTTTTAACTGATCAATATCCATTTTTTTTTGCTCAATGTAAAAAAAGCCAGATTTATCAATACTAATAACTAATGGTTCATCATTACCAGCAAGGGGACCGCTCTTAGTTTTAGGCAAATCAACTTCAACTCCAGAAATCAGCATAGGAGATGTGACCATAAATATAACAAGTAATACCAACATAACATCTACAAAAGGTGTTACATTAATCTCACTATTTAAAATAGGTCGACTACGGCCGGTCACTCCTCTACTACCTAATTGTATTTTTTTTAATTTCGATCCCATTATTTTTTTTTAAATTATAGTAATTTAAAACAATAAAGCCTATTAACTAGTTTCTAATTCACGTAAAATCATATTAGATAATTCGATTTTAAAATCTTCAATACGATTTGCTATAATACTTATATCTGAAGAAATTTTATTATAAAATATTACTGCAGGAATAGCAGCTATTAAACCAAAAGCTGTTGCTAATAAAGCTTCAGCAATACCTGGTGCAACAACAGCTAAAGTAGTATTTTTAGAAATAGCAATCGATTGAAAACTAGTCATTATTCCCCATACCGTCCCAAATAAACCTATAAAAGGAGCACTACTACCTATGGTAGCAAGAGAATTAATATTACCCTCTATAGCATCTAAAGACCTATTTGCTGCTAACTGCATAGCCTGGTGTAAACGATCTTTCAGGTTAGCATTCTTATGCGTATCCGGCTTAAGATTAAAAGTTCCTCCAATTCTTGGCGCCCATTCTTCCATAGTAGCAACTAAAATATTAGCTAAAGGATTGTCATCTCTATTTTTGCTGACCTGTTTTAGTAAAGCATCTAATGTTTGCCCTGACCAAAACATTTTTTCAAAATTAGATATTTTATATTTTAATACCTTAAGCATTATAATTTTTTCAAAAATTACAGCCCAACTCCATATTGAAGCGAGAAGTAATGATATCATCACTAATTTAACTACGATATCAGCTTGTAAAAATAGATCTAAAAACGAAAAAGACAACTTAGCAGCCGATGCATCTAACTGCACCACCTGATCTACTTTAGCTATTGGTAAAGCTGTAAGAAGTGATATTGGTAATAACGATAAAAACATTTTTTCTTATAATGAAATCCTAATTAATATTTATTTAATCTTTTAAAAAAGTAATTTCTAATACATTTTATAAAAACAACCCATCAATCTTAATAGTTTTTTATACTATGACCTAACTTATCTATTTTAGTTTTATAATACATTTCTAGATCATCATTTAAATTAACTGAATAATGAGGAATACATTCATTTACTTCAATACCTTGATGTTTTAGTGTATTTAATTTATTTGGATTATTTGTCAATAAATTAATTTTATTTAATCCTAATTGCTTTAAAATGTTAGCGGCACTTATAAATGATCTATCATCATCACTAAAACCAAGTGCTGTATTAGCTTCTACAGTATCTAGCTTGTAATTCACCTGCAAGTAATAAGCGCGCAGCTTATTACTTAAACCTATTCCTCTTCCTTCTTGATTTAAGTATAATAAAACCCCACCACCAGGATTTTTTGCTATAATCTCAATAGCAGTATGTAATTGCTCATGACAATCGCATCTAATACTACGCAATAAATCACCAGTAAAGCAAGATGAATGGATCCGAACTAAAGGTGAACTTTCATCAATGCTACCACTATCCAATTTTTTAAATAGTATAGCATAATGTTCTTTAAAACCACATCTAAAAACTCTTATTTCTGCTTCTATATTTTTTTTCTTTAAGAATTGCTCATATTGATCAAAATTAGAGTTGAGTAATAAAGGACCATTACATATATAATTAGGTATAGCAAGAGTAGAATTATATTGCTTAATATCCTGAGTAGATATCTTAATCATATCAGGAAATGAATTTAATAACTGCTCTAACTCATCAGCTTTATTTCTATATAACATAAGAGCTGGAATACTTTCGCCTATCTTAGTAAGTAATAACATATCAACTAAAGAATCGTAGCTTTCTTTGTTAATACAATTTAAAGCATCATTTAAACTTTTTAATAGCTTAAAAAATATATCTTGATTCCAAGTTTCATTGCCCTGCTTTAAACCAATCAAAAATTCAATTTCATCAATATCAAATTCTTTGCAATCAATAATAAAACAATCTTGAGTTAATAATTGATTTAGCGTTTGCTCAGCTAGTTCATGCTCAGTACCTTCTACTTGAGAAAAATTTTTCAGTAAGAATTCAATGCGTTGCTTAGTGATTAATAATTGCCAAGGAATAAAGAAATCTTTTAAAATACTGGATTCAGAAGGTAGTTGATATACTTTCAATTTTATAGCTTCTGCAGAAAAAACTAAATAATCGTTAATTATTAATGGTACTCCTTTTATTAAATCAGCAACCGCCCTTTCTACTTTTATTAATTCCCAATTGTAGTTTTTAAACATTAAAGATAAAATATTTTATTGTATTTTATGGCGCATTTGACAGGACTTGAACCCGTAACCTTTGCCTCCGGAAAGCAACGCTCTATCCAATTGAGCTACAAATGCAAAATAAAATCTAAATTATTAGCACTAAATTAATCCTAATAACTTAAATTAACTAATTTAGTAACCTAACTTATTTAAATAAGCAAATAAAAAACCACCTACCTAATTTAAAGCAGATATATTAAAGAAAATCATCTACTATATCTTCATCCTTTTTCTTCCTATTTTTGATCTCTTTCTTTAATTCTTTCCAAAACTGATTCATCTGACCCATTTCCTTTCTAACTTCAATCATTTCTTCTTGTTTCTCTCTAAACTCTTCTAACTTATCTTTGTCAGCAGGATTTTCAACAACTTCAGAATAACGATTATCTATAGGTATATTAGGTAGTTCAGCTTCAGGATCTTTTAAGTAATTGATAATTACTTCCTTACCTTCTTCATTCAATTGATTATAGTAAATTACCGCCTTATCATAATTTTCTATCTCTTTTAAGTTAACTTCTATATCTGGAATAGAATGTTCAATCGCTTTTATTAAATTTTGTTCCAAGTCAACATTAACAGAATTGGCTAAATTCATCTGCTCATCTCGCTTTTCACTACGTTCTAAGTCGACATTAATAGCATCAGCTAAACCTATCTGCTCATTTCGTCTTTCACTGCGTTCTAAGTCAGCATTAACAGCATCTGCTAAACCTATCTGCTCATTTCGTCTTTCACTAATATCTATTTGTTCTGGATTACTATCTAATAATCGCTTTAATTCATTTTCAGTCAGACCTTGTGCTAATTCATCTTTCAACAATTCTCTTACTTCAGTAGATAAGCTGTTATAACGTTCAACAAGTTTAGCAACATTATCTTTTTCTAATTCAACAACTACTTTTGATTCTCCTATACTCATCAATTCACCTTGTAATTCCTTATACCTCTTTTCCAAATTCTGATATTCTGTAGTGAGATTATTCCCTTTACTTTGAAGATCTTGTAATTTTATCTTCATTTGCTCTACATTAGCAACTTTAGCTTGTAACTCAGGTACTTGTTTATTTAATAACTCTCTAAACTCTGGGCTATTAACATTAGGAACAACTTTTAAATCCCCACTAACCGAATCTACTTCCATGCTATAAGCAGGTATATTCTTTTTAATAGCTTCAAACTGTATAAGTTCCTTTAAGTTTGGATCTAAATCATTAAATTTTTTACTTAATTCTAAATTATCTTGATTAAACTTATTAAGTGCTAATCTAAATCTTTCTTCTTCATTAGGAACATGTTCCAATTCGCTTCTAGCAATTTTTACTACTTCGTCATAATTAGGTGCAGATAATTTATTTAATTTTATTTCTAGCTCTTTATCTAATAACTCAGATTTAACATTATAGTTTTTTTCTAAGGTATCATATCTAGCGATATTTTCCTCTATACCAGATTTGAATCGCTCGATTTCGGTAACAGCTGTTTTTAAAGAAGTGATATCTTCTTTTTTTAAGTTCGCTGTAATTGAATTATCGTTAAGGATAGATTTTATATCTTTTAATGAAAGATCAAGATTTTCTTTTAAATCTTTAATTTCTTTAACGTGTAACTGGTGATCTTTAATTGTTTTTTCTGGTAACTCAGGTTTGAAATTAATTTCAATTTTTCCATCTTTAGAAAGTTTTATAACTGAATTATCTTCTGCAACCGCTTTCTCTAATAATTTAGTTTTAGGATCTAAATCAAGCTGAAGCTGATCTAATCTATTTACAGCATTCTCTAAACCTGGACGCTTCTCCTTCAAATTATCGGCCTTGACGCTAGCAAGAGATTTAAGCGCTTTAGTCGAAGAATCTAAACTCTCCTTTAAAGATTGAACTTTAAGAGCTGGTGTAACCTTACCCTTATTTAAATCTGTTTGTAATAAATCTTGACGTTTTGTAGGTGAAAGGTCTTTTCCACCTTTATCATTACCTTTATCCTTAGCCTTTAAAGCTTTATCCAATCTCTCTTGCCATTTTTCATTTTGCTTTTTCAAATTTTTTACTTTGTCACTAAGCCCTAAAAGACTACCAGGCTCATATTGACTAAAATCTTTATTAAATTCTGATACCTTTACTAAAACAGTATCAAAACCTCTATCAAGTATAGTACCATTTTTAACCTCTTCTTCACTTTTAGAACCATCACTAGCTAATCTTGTTAAGTCTTTACTAAAACTGGTTGCAGTAATGATACCTGCTCTAGTCACCGTAGCAGCAGTTTTAACTAAAAACTTCAACGGCGCTATTTTAGTAGCATCAGCCAGATTTACCAATTTATTTAATGCCGTTGAACTTAACTTACTTATAACACCAAAGACACCATCTGTTAAAGAACCAAAATTCGCGAGTGCACCTGAAGCCATTCTACTTGAAGGCCTAAATGCTGCATTACTAAGAGAATCTGCTATAGGAGGAACTTGTGAAATAAATATATTAAATAATATGGTTATCATTAATACGGTAAGATAGCGAGAAAACTCTAAAGCTGCTTGCATCTGGGCCATACTATCAGGTTTCCAATAGCAAAATTTCAATAATGTTATTCCCCATACTTCTAAATCTATAATGGTTTTATAACATACTTTATAATGAAATAGCTCACCTAAAGGCTCACCTAATAATTTAAACATTAAACCTGCAGTAGCAGTACTCACTATTATTAGTAGAGCGCTACTGCTCATATATTTTAGCCAATTTTGGAATAATTCGGTGGTAAATTTAAACAATATCATTATTATGAAAATTGGTAACATAGTAACTAACAAAGCTATTTGAAAAATAGCTAATATGTAGTACATAGTTAACTTAAATACTATTATCATAATCAGCAATAAACAAAAATAAAGCAAAGGTATGTAATAGAAATACGACGTAAATAAAAGACTCCAAATTTTATTGCTAATAGACGCAGAAGTAATCTGCTTAATCAATGTATCGTACATAGTAAGATAACTAGCCCCAGCAGGCAAAGCTAAATCGAGACTATTAGGGCTATTTTTATCATATAATGATGACATCACCACATCTGAAAAATTCTGAGAAATTGAATTAAACCATGATATTAAGTATAAATTAAAAAAGTTAAAAGCATCATTAACATTAATAAGTAAAACCATTACTATAGATATTTTCAACAACCTCATTACTAATTCGTTTTTGGTGATATTACTTATACCTAATAAAAAAGTAGTAAAAGTTAATGATATATAAAGTAATATTAAAGTTTTTACTAAAGTTAAAAATTTACTTTCCTTAAGAAAATTTTGAAACAATACTTGAGATGCTTTATTAATATAATTACTAAATGTCTTAACTATTAAAGTTACTATACCCTCTTGATATATTCCACTAATCAAATCTATTACTACACCGCCACTGTTATCAAGGTAATAGCTATCTAATACTTTAAAATATAGCCTTCCCTGAGCAACTATCCCCTCCCCATTAGCATTAGTATCTTGGGAACAATTATAAGTAGTATTATTAGAAGTAGACGTAGGAACGCATTTTAAAGTGCTTTTTAAAGTCAAAGTATCACCTTTAACCGAAGGCCCTACATGAAATGTGCGGAATAATTGAGGGTCAGGATTAGCAGCTATCATTGCTGAATCATTAGGATCAGAAGATTTACCGGTATTAGAATTAATTATCGCAATTAGTCCATATACCCCAAAACCTTTAGATAAAGCACAAGGTACATTATCTGCATTAATTGGAACAAATTCACCATTATAATCTAAATTAGTAGCATTACCTTGAGTTAAACAACCTGCTTGACTGCTAGCACAATTTTGCGTACTGCATTGACTATTGCCAACTCCTCCCCATGGATTCCATTCCCCCTTAATAGCAGCTAATAACGGTATAGAAGTATCTTTTCCCCCACTGCTAGCAACACCAACGGTATTATAACCACTATCTATCCAACGCGCTACCTGGTTATTAGGAGGATCAACTAATAATAACTTACTAGACTCAATATTTGCTGGTATAGTTATAGGGCCTCCTTGCCCAGTATCATCAGCACGTATACAAACAATATCATCACAACAACCAGATAAAATAATCGGTAATAATAAAATAATATATAAATGCCTAATCCAGCAGCATTTATTAGTAATAAAATTAGATAATAATTTAATAATTTTCATGAAAATCAGGCTGTTAAAAAAATAATTAAATATCTAAAAGATCTTAATAGTAATATCTAATTTATTTTTGATTTTATTTATCTTTTTCTGATGATTTTTTATCAGAATCTTCGCTCTTTTCATCTTGTTTATCTCCCTCTATCCCTCCTCTCTTTTTCTTATCACCAAAAGATTTATAACTTGAAACAGCATTAATAGCTAAGTTTGCAGGAGACACTACAATAGATTTAACTAACTGCAAGGTATTGCTAATAGCAGGAGCTTTACTTACCTCACTTAAGGAAGAAGCTGTATAACTTATTATATTATTTGCTATATTAACGACAAAATCAGAAAAGGCATACATAGCTTGAGATAAAATAAGGAAACAAATAACTAAAGTTAAAGTACTAATAGGGCCAGAAAATGGATCGGGAGAATGTACTAAATTAATTGGTCTATAAATATGGAAAAAACAAAAATCAATTATAGGCGGTAAAGTAAAGCTGATTAAGCAATCTAAACATACTGTAAAATTCATCGCCATTTGAAATAAAACCATAATTAGCTGTAAAAACAAGCTAATAGACGCAAAAGCCAATACAGGCTGGAGCGCAAAGGATGTTACTTGCTTTAACCAAGCGTCAAACATTTGTCTAGTATAATTAAATAATATAAAAGAAATAAATAATGGAGCTAATAACATTAAAACTCCTATAGCAATTATAGAAACAAGATATATCAACACTGCTTTTAATATACATATAAAGCAAATTACCATAGCTATTATCAAAACTAGAGCTACAGTAAAACCAAGCAATCCATTAAGCACCAATGCCAAAATCTTAGTCGAAATAATTGGGCTAAATAATTGAGCAATAAAGCTATCAAATTGAGCTAAAACCGGAAGCCAACTTATGCAACTATTAGAATTTTTAGGTGCATTATAATAACTAAAGGCTTGAATTAGCTCTTGAGTTCCGTTTGTAAATAAAACAAACAAATACTGATTAAAAAAATTCCAGCTATTATCGCTAATTAAAATAAGGACTATAGCTATCTTAAATAACCTTACTACCACTTCTTTTTGACTAATAGGCGAAATTCCAAGCATAAAATTTAAGCTGGAATATGCTATATATAATATTAACAAAGCTCTAACAGCATTAATAAGCGTAGAGTTTTTTATCATATTTTGATAAATCTCTTGTACAGCACCAGTTTTTTCACTGCCAGATTGGCTACCTAAGTCACAACTACTACCATTAATCATAGTGCATAATTTCAATATTATGCTAGCTAATGGACCACAATCTTGATTATTAGGCTGAGACTTCTGTACAACTAAATTATATTGACCAGTAGTATTATATCTAGCATAAAGATTAGGATCTTGAGCAAAACTTTGAGCTACTTGGCACTTCAAATCTGAAGTGCCACAATTAGAAGGAACCCAATTGTTATAAGTATTAGATGTGATTGTATTTATTCTAAAAAACAAATAACCACCGCTTACACTTTCACCACCTATAGCATTAGAAGCTATGCTTAGGTCACTAGCAGTGATAACTAAATTTGCTACTCCACTACTATTAAAAGCTGGAAAATTAAGCCAGTTGCTATTATTAGTTAAGTAAGTACTCAAAAATTCAGCATTATCCTGATATTCGTCGGGAACTATGGTATATTGCAAATTGTTTCCACCAGTAACTTGGCAACCTTTCCATATTATAACAACATTATAACCCCCAACATTATCTAACCAATTGTCTTGCGGCATTTCATCATAATGCTTTATCCCTAACTGAGAGAAAGTGCTAGAAAATTTCGATAAAACACCATTAAATAACTGCGATCTAAAAAATGTAGTATTATAATTATAGTTAACGTCATTAACTATGGATGAAGAGTTAATAGGGCTTCCTTGATTATCAGCAAGAAAAATTTGTGGAGTACTCTGACTTACTAAAAACGGTTTAAGGCCAAAAATTGATAGCAATTTACTATTAGCTGTCGAATCGCTTTGTTGAAGAATACTATAAGTATTGATAGTCTGTGGAGGAGCATTTTTAGGAATATCTACTACAGCTATATGCGACATCAAATTTTGTCCAGGCAGAACATAGTAATCACCAGTACCAGTACTCCAACCAATATTAGTTTGAGTCGGATCTTTTATCTGTAATGAATAATCATAAAGGCTATTTCTATTACAACCCGGTACATAATCATCAGTATAACAAGGCATATCGCACTTAGCAGTGCCTTCAGAACATATGTAATGAAAGCGGCCATAATAACCGATACTTAAGTAATCGCCATTTTTTGCCATTATTCCTGTATCAGTCCAAACATAATTACGCGCTACCCAACTTGCACTAGGATTGCTAGGATCATTAGGAGTTTGTGGTTTAGCAATATTAGCCCAAGGATCAGGACTGGTAGTAAATTTACTATCTGTAGTATAAAAATATGGATATATGTATACTGTATTATAATTACACATGTATAATGTATTATCCTGGTCATCCTTTAGTATTCCCTGAACATCAAGCCCCATAGCGCTTGGATTAACCAAAGATATATCGAGAGAATCACCTTCTTCCACATATATATCAGCATTATAGCCAGCATAATTAGCTGAATTTATACCAGTGCTACTAGGATTACAAGCCGCTTTAGTACTTACAGTTGTAATTGTAGAAAAAGGAGTAATAGTACTAGAATTCTCATCGTATTGACGCATTTCTCCTGAAAAAATGTTACCCTGTTGACAAGTTTTGATACAACGTTCTATTTGATCACGATTAATCGATATTGTATTCAAAACACTACTATAATCATTCATATTTTGCTGATTATTATCCTGATTTGATTTATTTTCTTTAGAATCAGAATTGCTTTTAGAACTTAAATCGATATCAAATGCTTTTCCGCATTCTTGCTGGCATATATTATAGCATTGCTGCCCTACGGTTCTAACTAAAACTACATTAGGTAAATTCCCAGAATTAGTAGCCCCATAAATACACTTTTGATAAATGCCAATTGCAACAACATCAAAAATTATTGCTAAACTCATAAATAAGTTTAACAACGTGAAAATAAAATAAGTCCTAAACTTATAAAGCCATTTATTAGACGGAGGTAAATTCATTATCAAATCATAACTGAAAATTTATTGAAATATGAGAAAATAAATTTTATCAAATAACTAAAATTAATGAACATTTGGTATCATTTACAATAATTAGCAAATCATAACCTATTAGTTTAAAATCATTTTTTCCCACCATCTTCGCCTCCTCCTTCATCTTTTCCTCCTCCTTCATCTCCTCCACTACCGCCACCGCTAAATCTTTTAGCTAAAGCTTTGGCAGCGCCAGTTACTGCAGAAACTCCGGAAGTTGAAGCAGAAGCAGTAGCACTCATCAAACCTGAAGCTAGTTTTTTGCCTACATCAGGAGCTAAATCACCTAAGCCATGGACACCTACTAATGACTCAATAAAATGTGTAATAGACCCTAAGAAGAAGTAAAATAGCACAGCAAATAATAACAGTTTTAAAACAGAAGGATAAAATTCACTTATAGCCACAGACTTCAAAACAGTAAAATTACCAAAAATAAAGAAATTAGCTTGCTCAGTTAACAAGCTAGTCATACGACCATTATTAATACTACAGTTAGTTAAGCTACTGCCATCACTGGTTGTTTTTAATAAACTGCAATATATAGATTGAACATTATGGCATAATTTATCAATATCTATTTTACAAGTGCCCGAGGTTGAGCATTGTACATTTTGTTGAAGATACTCTTGGTTGATATTACCATAAAACACTGAATCAAATGTGGCTAACATTAAAGCAACAAAAGCAAATAATAAACCAGGATATAAGGTATACCCTAAAAGCATTTTAGCCCATTGCTGTGTTATTTGCTTTGTATATTCAAATAAAAAGAAACATAATATCAATGGCGAAACTAATACTAAAATAGTGATTGTAAACATTGCTAATATAGTAATATGAACGAATCTGAATACTACTATAAGTAGCATTATACTATAAATAAACGTTACAATAGCAAGGAGTATTCCGCTACCTCCAGCCCATATAGCAGTAGTAATAAACCACATAGCAACCATCCCAGTAATAGAATATTTGCATGAATTAAAATTCAAGTAATTAATAAGTGTACAATCCAGATAATCCCATACTGTCATTTGAACTTTCATAGTAGGGGTAGCGATAACTCTTTGGCTTAAAACATTACTACCTTCATAATTATAGTAACACATATCTACAAGATCACTGGCGCTTCGTGCTTGCATAAAAAGGTCTGCAATTTGCTGAGTAGTATCTAGTAATGCAGGATATAACCCATTACCCTTTTTGCCTTGGTATAAACTATTATTATCGTACCATATATCACCAGTAGCAATATAAAGAACTAAAGCAAATTTGAATATATATATAATCCATTCTCCACGCTGAGGTGGGTTAGGAGAAATCATAATTTTTAGTGCAAGAATACATATATATAAGGTTAATACAGCAAATACTATTTGTTGCAATCTCAACTGCACTTTTTTCATAAATGGAGGACTCCCCGAAGGAGCATTTTGAACATCTATAAATGTTCTAAGTAAAAGATCTTGAACACATCCAACTACTGTACTAGTTAAATGCAAATCACTTTTCAAAAATAAATAAACAGAACTTACTCCATTAGCTTGACCTATTAAATTAGCAACAGCGGCTAAATCAGCTCTACCATTACCATTGCTTTGTCCAAGAAAATATTGACAACGAGTGCCTTTAAGAAAATTCACTAAACTTGGATCAACTGACTGCTCTTCTTCGGGAGCAGGGAAATAAGTACAGCCTAGTACAACAGGCAATAAAGTATTAGTTGTTGCAGCACATAACTGAACATGACCACTATAATAACGATAAAAAGAATAAACTTCTAAATTAGGCAATAAAGTTGGACCCTCTAAAGTAGCAGGTTCAGCGCTAATTGATGGAGTTAATATAACTTGTGCAGAATCAACTGGACAAAGACTTGTCTGAGTACGAGATCCTGAAATCCTATCCCATAAATCAGCACGCCTTATAATAATATTCCTAACTAAATTAGGACGAGCGTTGTTAGCCACTTGCTCAGTAACGCAATATTGAGAATCAGACCCTACATAACCAGTACTACCAGGTTTACAACTATAGAAAAAAGGAACATCCGTAACAGTAAGATAGTTTTTTGCTTCAGGATTCACTATAACTTGATTGGTAGAAGGATCGAGAATACAATCTAATGGATTACTTCCACTATTCATATTAATATATTCATCAGGAGTCAATGCATAAGAATCTACACATGCCTCCATTATCATAATCACTTCTATACATAAAAAAACCATCAAAAAAGTCGCTCCCGGTATAATGGCACTTGCTGCTAGCGCTATTAAAGCAGGTAAAATAAGATTGCTTAAATTACTTATGCTAAAAAAATTGCTAGCTTCATTTCCCTGTACACAAGTGTTAGGTATGTTAGGACCTATCTTGTCAGGAATGCATACATTATTCAAATCACCAAACGAATACATTACCGAGCTATACAAACAATTTGTCACTATACTGATTATAGATTTTAACGCACTTATAATTCCAGAACTGTCTATAGAAGAATTATTGGTAAAATCAATTAAACTATCAAACTCAGCGTATGAATTTTCTACATTCAAGGAAAAAGAAAAAATAGTGAATAATAAAGAAATAACCATCACTAACTTGATAAGTTTGCTTTTAAAAAAACTCACTAAGTATAGTATTAAAGAGAATAATTTAAACTTACTTTTCATTTCCATTTCTTCAATTAAAGATCAATTTTTAAAAATAAAAGAGCTGAATCGCTTTACAAATATCATTTTAAATTAGTACCGAATTTATTAAATTGCCAAGAATAATCTTTTATATCGATTACAATTTTAAAAAGTTATATAAAAAATAACTTTATTTCAACAAATAGTTATTACAATTTATAATAACGTTAATATATTTTCATAAATTCAATTACTGATCTTTTAATTCCTTTAAGCGTTGAGTAAATTTAGATAACCAAATATTAGGATCATCACCAAACTGACTTCTTATCTCATCTAAAATAATAACTGTATCTGCTCTACCTGATAAAACATTAATTATATCGTCCATACCTGATAAATCAATTCTAGCAACCACTGCATCGTTTCCTTGTTTAATCAAAAAATAACGACTACCAGGATCGGTAGTCTTAATTAATTGAAACTCTCTCTCACTTAACATAAAAGCTGTACGATATACAGAAGTGGCTTTTAAGTTAGGAAGGAATATCTGAGTAGCTGTTTGCTGTATTAGAGTATCGCTTATAGTACTTTTACTAGCATCTTCAACACTTTGAGTGGCAAATACAACAAAAGTATTAAGCTTACGTAACACTTTTAACCAATCTTTAATTCTAGGAGCAAATATTGGATTATCTATTAATGCCCAAGCTTCATCTAGTACTATCATAGTGGGAGTACCATCTAAAGACATATTAATACGATGGAAAATATAAGAAAGAACAGGACCTAAACTAGCTTTATCTTTCAAAACTTCAGCCATCTCAAACCCAAATACCATCCCCTTACCAAAATCAATCATATCTTCTTCATTATCAAAAACCCTTGCATGAGAGCCTATGCTATGCCACATAGCTAACCTGCCCGCAAGGGTACCTGGACCCTCTAGACCTAAAAAAGCAGAAATATTAGAAAGCGTTCTATCCTTTTTCTCTAATTTATAATTCCCATTAATAGCGGTAGTAAGTAAAGCTATATCTTCAGCGCTAACTTGCTCACCATTAACCGATACTAATTGCTTTAACCAATCAAGTAAAAAGGTTCTGTTTTCTCCAATATCATCCAATTGCAAGGGATTGAATCCACAATTTTTACTAGGATCAATAACAGTATAAATTCCATTAATAGCACGTAAAAAAATTTCAGCACCACGATCTTTATCAAAAAAAAACAATCTACATTTAAACTTTTGCGCTTGAGCACAAAGAAAGTTCATCATTACAGTTTTTCCAGCTCCAGTTGGTCCTATTATAGTAGTATGGCCAACATCACGTAAATGAAAATTAAAGTAATAAGGAGTCCCCGAAGTGGTATCTAAAACGGTAACAGCATCACCCCAATGATTACCTTTTTGTTTACCTAAAGGATAATTATGTAAAGAGTTGAAAGAGGCTAAATTTAAAGTATTAATTATAGAAGATCTTACAATAAAACTAAAATTACCAGGCAATTGAGCCCAAAAAGCAGGCTCTAAGTTAGTTTTCTCACGTATCCCTATGCCTCCTGTATTAGTCAATTGTACTGATGTTATGGATAAATAATTTTCTAACCTCTTAATGTTATCAGCAATACACATAACTGTTAAGTGATGTTGCCCAAAACCAATATCACCACTCATAGCTTTATCCAAAGCCTCTCCTATCTCGATTATCTGAGATATAGCTTTATCTTGAGATTGAATCATACGATTTTGCTGCAACTGCATTTTATTTATAGCTGATTGCTTATTGGCAAATTGAAAAGACTGAGAAATAATAAATTCAAAAGGCATTTGTAAAAAAGAATCTAAAATACCTGCCCAAGTTTTAGGCCCATAATCTTTCATACTTACTATTCCAGCAAAACTACTGCTACCGTCTAAATTTTTCGATTCAATAACCCTTCTACCAAAATATAATCTATTATTACAAATATATTTATTTAAATTATCAGGAACATATAATACTTTGTTTCCGTTACCACAATTAACAATATTAGAAAAAAATTCAGCCAGTTCTGAATAGCAAGCTTTATCAGAATAACGCAAACCTAAAATTTGAGGGTTATACTCACGTAAAGTATTTACTACCCTTCCCGTTGCCTCTTCCAGTTGCTCATAAGCTTCAGTCATCACTCTGCTCTTATAATCTTTGCCACCACCAAAAAAAACTTTCTGTATTAGCTTCTCTATGGCCCCTAAGCCAGTTTCAGCTTTTCTTATCACTGAAATATATAAATCATTAACAAAAGCTCTTTTATCCTTATACCTATTTACCCAATTTTGATCTAAGTATGAAGGAAATCCATCTGGCATATCAACGCTTACATAATTATCTGGATATGGCCTTTGTTTTCTTCTAACAATATGAAAATACAACCCAAGCTCTCCGGCACCCATGCCTTTAAAAAGCATATTTCGCATGTTCTTTTTTATATCCACATCTTCATCATCAGCAGTTTCGAAAGAAAAACCTCCCACTTTTACTACTTGAATTAACTCATTATTTATAGTTAAGACAGTATTTTCATTCCAATGCATTAAGTATGGTATAAACCCATTAGTTTTATACTCATTATCAGCAATATTTTGCCTCTCGGCTTTACTAAAAGCTAATTTTAACATTATAAATAAAAGTTCCTAAATTTTAATATGGATCATATGAATTAGCTCCATGATAAAATCTATTCTTGCTACGAGAACATTTTTGCAATTTTATCTTAAATAAATCTAAAAACAAAGGATCTTTAGAACAAAAAAAGTACCCAACCAAGTGCATTGGAAAAAGGATAGCTAGATAATGAAAATCTGAAGTAACAACATAAGTAAACATACATATAAAAGCATTAAGAAGAGCAAATGTATAGCTTACCCCAAATAACATAGGAGGCCTAGTAAGACCTACAAATAAAGGATCAGATTGAAGTTCTCCTGGCATGTTAAAAAGATAATTTTTAAAAAATATTTTTCAAAATAGTAATATTCATACTATAATATATGTCAAATATAGTATGAAGTACTTTTAATTAATTTTTCAGTAAACGTAGTCGACTAACATAAATAATAAAAAAACACTTACTAAAAAACTTAGCTTAAGATAAACTTAAAGAAAATAAAAGAAAAATCGTATACGTGTAAAAACAATAATAGCTTTATTAAGCTTAAAATATAGATTTTTTCGTTTAATTTTTATTAAATTCAATTAATTATAATTAATTAAAACAGCGATTTAATATTGTTTTAATAATATATTACAGATAAATAAATCACATATTCAATAAAAATATTTATTCATGTGTAGATTTTTAAAATTTATCTTGATATATTAGCTCTGCTATCTTAGTGTTAGCGAAAATTTTTAGTTATTTAAAATCAATTAAATTAAAGGATAAAACTGTGAACAAAAGTGAATTTGTAAGTGTTTTTGCTGAAGAAGCAGCAATCACCAAAACAGAAGCTGCGCGCTTATTAGATGTAGTTTTAAAAGTAATAAAGAAAAGCCTAGCTGATAAAGAAGAAATAAGAATGGTAGGATTTGGAACTTTTAAAGTAGCAACAGTTAAAGCTAAAACAGTAAGAAATCCTCAAAATGGACAAGAAATGAGATTACCAGAAAGTAAAAGGCCTAAATTTGTTCCTGGAAAAGGATTAAAAGAAGCAGTAAATAAATAAAAAATAATTTATAGTATAAATTATTTAAATATATTACATTACAGCTTGTGCTAGTTTGATTAATTATATTTAGTTAAATTAACTTTTTTTAATGATTTTCACATAGTAAATAAAAATATAAAATAAAGTTATCATCTCAAACTACTTTTGCTTTTTATTTAATTAATAAGAGATAAATCTTAAGCTTAAGTTAATAAGTTAAGAAAAGTAAGTTGAAGGCCTTATTAATATGATTTATCGTATTTTGTAATGGTTATATCTTTTTAAATAATAAAAAAATTAAGTTATATATAATATATAGATGGCAATAAAGAGCTTCGGTAATACAGAGATTTTACAAGTCGCTGACGCAGTAGCTAGGGAAAAGTCGATACCTAGGGAAAGCATACTTACTGCATTAGAGGATACTATTAAAGTAGCAGCAAGGCGTAAGTATGGCCATGAGCACTCTTTAATAGTAAAAATAGACCGTAAAACAGGCGAAGTAAAACTATTTCGTGAAATGTTAGTGGTAGATGATCAAGTAACTCAAGAAAATCCAGATATTGCTTTTGAGGAGGATGTCAGCAGTGAAATAGCTAAAATAAATCTAAGTGATGCACTTGCTAAAGATCCTGATGCAGCAGTTGGTGACTACATGTATGAGCAGCTCCCTCCTCTTGATTTAAGTCGTCTAACCGCTCAAGTAGCAAAAAATGTTATAGTAAGTAAAGTTAAGGAACTAGAAAGAGAAAAACAATATGAAGAATTCAAGGGCAGAATAGGAGAAATAGTACAAGGTGTCGTAGATAAAGTAGAATTTGGCAACGTAATAGTAAAGCTTGGTAGTGCTGATGCTATTTTAAATAGAGGCTCCTTACTTAAGACCGACGACTATAGGCAAGGAGACCGTGTCAAAGCATACCTATTGGATATAGATAGAAACTCTTATGGACCGCAGATAATACTCTCTAGAACTAATAAAGAATTTGTAATGAAATTATTTGCCCAAGAAGTGCCGGAAATATACGATAATTTAATTGAAATAAAAGAAGTAGCGAGAGATCCTGGTTCGCGTTCTAAAGTAGCAGTTTATGCTTCTGACAATTCGATAGACCCAGTAGGATCTTGTGTAGGTATTAGAGGAGCAAGAGTACAAGCGGTAATTAATGA
Organism: uncultured Candidatus Midichloriaceae bacterium; assembly: GCA_964387585.1. Taxonomy (GTDB): domain Bacteria; phylum Pseudomonadota; class Alphaproteobacteria; order Rickettsiales; family Midichloriaceae; genus CAYLWW01. Next base: position 10,304 of record CAYLWW010000005.1, on the reverse strand, counting down.
ACTAAAAGGCGAAAAAATAGATATATTACAATGGTCATCTGATCCAGTTAAGCTAGTAGTGAATGCCTTAGCACCTATAGAAGTATTAAAAGTTATTATAGATGAATATCATAATAGAATTGAAGTTGTAGTCGATGAGAGCAAGCAAAGCAGTGCAATAGGTAGAAGAGGACAAAATATAAAGCTCGTATCTGAACTAGTCGAGTTTAATGTTATGATCATGACAGAAGAGAGCGAGACAAAGAGACGCCAGGAAGAGTTTAATACTATAACTCAGTTATTTATTACAAGTTTAGATTTAGAGGAAATATTAGCTCAACTATTAGCAGCAGAAGGTTACACTAGCATATCCGAATTAGCCTCAGCTACACCACAAGAATTAATGAGTATACAAGGCCTCGATGAGATTATAGCTAATGAGTTAATAGAACGAGCTATTGAATACGAAAAAACTCTTGAGATAACTAATAGTAGCGATGAAAATATAGAAAATAATGGACTTGAATATCTTTCTAGTTGTTTCCCTGAATCAACCGTATCTGAATTAAAGAATTGCGGCATAGATTCATTAGAGGAATTAGCAGAATTAGATAACGAAGAACTCAGAGTCAAATTAGCTAAAAGTGGTTATGATTATGATATTTCTGTTATCAATCAATTAATAATGACTGCTAGAGAAAAATCTTGGGAAACTAATTAAAATGTCCAAAATATCAATTTATATTCAATCGGTAATAAATTAAAACAACATATTTGCTCTCGACTTAATATTAATAAAAGAGTGAATATATCGTTTTTTCGAAAAGAACTTTACTATACTTTAATAAAATCAATTCTGAGCGCTTATATGTTTATTTTGCTGCTCATTAAGTATAAACATTAAGCTTTGAAAAGTACCAATAAATTTTAGATGAAAATGTGAAATTATAATAGGTACTAATAATATTAAACTACTCGCCAAATTATCATTAATTTACTATAATAATAAGCAAAGCATTATTGAGCAGAGTTAAAATAAAAGGATTTCAATTAAATGACTGATAATAACCAAAATAATAGCCAACCAAAAAGCCGCAAAGTATTAGGGCTCAAGACAGAATTGAATTTAAGCAATGTAGGAAGGTTAGCAGATATTGGCAGTGCAAAAAAACAGCAAGTTACTCACCATAAAATGGGTAGTAAAGTCCCAGTAGTTGTTATAACAAAAGGTAAAAATAAAGGTAATAACAGACCACAAGATATGCTAGGCAGCTTAACAGAACAAGAAAAAAGCAGCCGTTTAACAGCACTAAAGCTTGCAGAGCAACAAAGCAATACATCTAACGAACCGCAAAAAGATAAAGTGTTTGAAGAAGCCGAATCTGAAATTATAATAAGCGATTATAAAGAAAGTGGTGAAAAAATTCTTGAAGATTTGAAAGTAAATAGCGACAATCAAGAAGAATTAAATGAAAATTCAACACTAGATCAAGAAATGATTTCTGATATTAAGCAGGAAGAGTACAATGGTGAAAGTGAAAATATAGAAGAAGTTACACAAATAATAGAGACTGCAGTAAACTTGGTTGAAAATACAGCTGATAGTGAAACTCTTGTAATTATTGAAGAAAAAAAGGAAAAGCTGACAGAAGAAAGTATAAAATCTTTAAAAGATAGACCAAATTTACAGAATAAAGGAAGAGTACGGAACCTTGATCAATTATATCGTAAACAAATAAATGTAGAGGAAGTAGTTGCTGAAGCTGATGATAAACAATCAGAAGATAGTGCTGCAATCAATCAAAAAAACAAATCAGATTCAGACGAAGCTAAAAAACCAAACACTAATTTCTCTAAAAGTAAGCAAATTACCCGAGAAAATTCAGGATTAGAAGTCGGAAAGAACAAAAAACCTGATTCATATTTGGATACTGAAGATAATGTTGCGGCATTAGCACAAGGGAAGAAAACTCCTCCTAAACAACGTCAAGAAGCAAGTCGCAAATTAACTGCTTCGCAATTACTTATGATAGATAGTGAAGATGCAGAAACTGCTTCAAAACGAAAATATTTGGGAACCGCACCTAAACAACAACGTTATAATAGCAGTAAAAAAAGGAATAAATCTTCTCATAACTTAGCTATAAGTACAGAAAAAGTAACTAAAGAGGTAATAATACCAGATTTTATTACTGTACAAGAGCTTTCCTCGAGAATGGCAGAAAAAGCAAGCAACGTCCTCAAGTCATTAATTAAATTAGGAGTAATGGTAACAATAAATCAATTTATCGATTCAGATACAGCTGAACTAATAGTAAACGAATTTGGACATAAAGCTAAAAGATTTAATAGTGAAGATTGGATAAAAAAACTTACTGAAGATACTGAAGATGATGAAATTACATTACAATGGCGCGCTCCTATAGTAACAGTTATGGGACATGTTGATCACGGAAAAACATCTTTACTTGATGCTTTACGATCAACTGATGTTGCAGCGGGAGAGTCAGGGGGAATAACTCAACATATAGGCGCACATAAAATACATTTAAAAAATGATAAATCAATTACCTTTTTAGATACTCCAGGACATGAGGCTTTTACTGCTATGCGTATGAGAGGTGCGCAAGTTACAGATATAGTGGTGCTAGTAGTAGCAGCTGATGATGGGATAAAAGCTCAAACTATAGAAGCTATACACCACGCCAAAGCTGCTAATGTTCCTATAGTGGTTGCAGTTAATAAAATAGATAAGCCTAATGCAAACTTTGAATATGTTAAAAATGCTTTGCTTTCACATGAGCTGGTACCTGATGATATGGGAGGAGATGTAATGGTTATACAAGTATCTGCTAAACAAAAAATTGGACTTGAAAAACTTGAAGAGGCAATAATACTACAAGCAGATTTCTTAAATCTTCAATCTAATTATCAAAGAAATGCTAGAGGCAGAGTTATAGAAGCCAAAGTAGATAAGGCTAAAGGAGGAGTGGTAACATTTTTAGTACAGAAAGGTACTTTAAAAACTGGTGATTTAGTAGTGGCAGGCTCTGCATACGGCCGTGTAAGATTCATGCATGATGATAAAGGAAACATAATAAAAGAAGCTTGCCCTTCTACCCCAATCGAAGTTTTTGGTTTAAGTGGTAACCCACAGGCTGGAGATGAGTTCATAGTATTAAAAGATGAAAAAATGGCAAAAGATCTTGCAGAATTTAGATTGCAGCAAGAAAAAGAAAGGAAAATAGTAGCATCGACACGTAAAATATCAGTTGATCAGATGTTTTCACAAGCGAAGTCAGGAGTAAAAGAACTAGCAATAATAATAAAAGCTGATGTACATGGTTCGGCAGAAGCTATAGTTCATAGTTTAAATAAGTTTTCTAACAATGAAGTAGTGCTAAAAATTTTACATTACGGAGTAGGAGGTATTACTGAATCTGATGTAACTTTAGCGGCAGCATCAAAAGCATTAGTGATGGGATTTAATGTACGAGCTAATTCTAATGCTAAAGAAATGGCCAAATCTTCAGGTATAGACGTACGCTACTACTCTATTATATATAACTTACTAGACGATATAAAAGTAGCCATGACTGGTTTACTAACTCCTTTAACGAAAGAGAAAATTTTAGGATATACAGAAATACGTAAAGTATTTGATTTAAGCAAATTTGGTAAAATTGCTGGCTGTTACGTCACAGAAGGATTAGTTAAGCGTGGTGCACATATAAGGCTATTAAGAGATAATATAGTAATATACGAAGGTAAGCTTAAGTCGTTAAAAAGACAAAAAGAAGATGTACGCGAAGTCAAAGAGGGCTTTGAATGTGGTATAGCTTTAGAAAATTTCGAGGATATAAAAGAGCGAGATGTGGTAGAAGCATTTGAAATAATAGAAGAAAGCAGAAAACTAGAGCTAATTTAAAATCCTTTTAATTTTCATAGTGTTTCTAGTTAGTTTTCACTTGATTTTGCTATTCTATAACTATTCTATAAGCAAGATAGCAGCAATGTATATGTTAAGGAGACTTTAGCATTTGCATTGTCAAATTTCGTCCTTCGCTAACACTTACCTATTATTTAATTTTGGGAATAGAGCGTGTAGTGTAGTAGAATCTATATGAGTATAAACGAGTAACGCATACCAGAATTATAAAGAATTAGCTATATTTATCTAAATTTTTTAGCACATATATTATATAGCTCTGTTTTTAAAAATATAGCACTTGTTAAGTATATTACTGCACTAGCTATTATTAGTAAGCTTATTTCAAACCATCCTATCGATGTAGAGTAATTCGAGCGTATCAACATTAAAAGCAAAAGCATTAATACTGCAGAAATGAAATATTTCAGCACTTCTATAAGTAAAGGTATTTTTTTTATTTGTAGTTGTTTCTTTTTATATAATAACAGCGAAAGAAAGAATATATTTATCCAAGCTGATATACTTGAAGCTAGTGCTACCCCTACATGGGATAATTTTTCAAGTAAAAGAATGCTTATTATGGCATTACTAATTATAGTATACCAAGCTACTTTTACGGGAGTTTTAGAATCTCCATGAGCGAAAGAAATACTAATAAGTAACTTATTAATGATAAATGCCGGTAACCCTATAGAAAATGCTATTAATGCATTAGAAGTATTTATAACTGAATTTATAGTAAAATTCCCATGCATAAAGAGTAATATCACTATATCATTAGCAAGATAAACTAAACCTACGGCAGCAGGAAGTGAAAAGAATATTATCAAGTTAAAGCTATTTTGCATTAAACCTGCAATATTTTCATTATTATCGCTTTTTATAGCTTGAGTTAAAGTAGGTAGCATAACTATGCCTATAGCAGTACCTATTAAGGCTAAAGGAAGCTGCATAACTCTATCAGAAAAGTATAAATACGACATACCTCCAGGAATGAAAGATACTATTAACATATCGATCCAGATGTTAATTTGCGTAACCCCTGATCCGATAATGCTAGGTACCATATTTTTCAAAGTTTTGCTTACTTCTTTTGTAATTTTTGGTTTATGCCATGAAACTAAAAGATTATATCTTTTAGCAAAATACAACATCCAAGCTAATTCTAAAATTCCAGCTATTAAAACACCATATGATAAAGCATGCGCTGGTGTTAAAGTATATTTAGTTAATAATATAGCAATAATCATTACAAGATTAAGTATAATTGATGTAGCGCTAAATGGGGCAAATAAACCTGAGCTATTCATTATACCACCATAGAAAGCAGCTAAAGATATAAAAAATAAATAAGGAAAAGTAATTCTACTTAATTCTACAGTAAGAGAAAAAGCTTTGCTATTTCCAATAAAACCTGGAGTAGTAACGTTAATTACTAATGGCATAATAATTATCATTATCACTGAAAACAGAATTAAGCTTAATATTAATATTGCTTGCATCTTAGAAGCAAATCTTAAAGCATAGCTTTTTCCTTTAGTAATAAGAAGACCTGAAAATGTTGGTACAAATGCTGAGTTAAAAGCCCCTTCTCCAAATAATGTTCTAAAAAGATTAGCTAATTTAAAAGACGCTATAAATATATCATTATAGATGCTAGTACCTATTTGAGCAGCTATTATTGCATCACGTATATACCCTAAGATCCTAGAAATTAAAGTTATAAAGCTCACGCTAGCAATTGATTTTATCACCTTATTAAAGTTCATTCTTCATACTCTTATACTCAATTACAATACTACTTTTTCAACTTTAGGCATGTAACCTAACCATAAATAAGCACTTTTAGTAAAGTTATCTGGTTCTCCAGTAACATAAAATTCCACCTGTGCTTTAGGATTTTGTTGTTGATCGTTTGCTAGTTCAAGATTATTCAATTCATCTATAACTTTAATACTCAAATAATAAGCTGGATCTATAAATGTAGAGCAGTTATACAGTACTTTTTCTATTACATCAGCTAACAAAGGATAATGAGTGCAACCATAAACTAAAGCTTCAATATTATTTTTAATCAAAATATTCAGATAATTTTTTATTAATTTCATTTCATCTGCTTTTAAATTCACTTTTTTTTCTATAGGCGATACAATTTGTGATTTCAATGTTTCTCTTAAATATATTTCTTCTATTAATGGAGCTAAAAGATTGCAAGCTACAGAATAAGTTTTTAAAGTGTTATTAGCCTTATTTATCGCATTATGGTAAGCTCCACTTTTTACTGTTGCATAAGTTGCTATTATACCTATTCTTTTTTTTCCTAAAGCAGCTACGGCTTCAGCAGTAGGAGTAATTAAATTGATTATAGGGGTACTGAAATATTTAGTTACTTCATCAAAAACTAGAGCTGAGCTGGTATTACAAGCCATTATGATCATTTTAACATTTTTTCTTTTCATCCATGAAATGATATTATAAGCAAATCTAGTAAGTTCTGCCTTAGAACGATTACCATAAGGAAGATTAGCAGTATCTGCAAAGTATATAAAATTTTCATTAGGTAATTTAGATATTAATTCTTTAAGTACAGTTAGACCACCTAATCCGCTATCAAACAAACCTATAGGTAAATTCTTATTAGAATTTATTAATGGCATAACATTTTCTTAGATATGTTTTAGTTATTAAATTTGCTCTTTTAACCTTAAAAAAAAATAATAGGTTAAAAAATATATATGGACTTTTTTAAATAAATAAAATAAAAGTTATACTGCTTTTATAAACAAACTAAAAATGTATATCATTTTTATTAGCACAATACTAGTAGACAAAGTAAGTTTTTTCTATTACCTTATTGTTGCTAATTATTATAGTAAACTATAACAGCAATTGTCGTTTAGGGACCTTAGTTCAGCGGTTAGAACGCACCGCTCATAACGGTGTTGTCGCAGGTTCGATTCCTGCAGGTCCCACCATATTTTTTATTAAAAAACAATTTTGTTTTTTGTATTATTTCTCCTCTCTATCACATAGACTTATTTATTACAAAGATTAAAATTTAGTTAATCTTAGCAATAATCTGAATCAAATTATTTATAAGTATATACTATAAAACAATAACTTATTAAGTATAAAAACGAAAATGTCTAAAACAATTGAAATAATACGAGATGTTTTACAAAAATCTATCGATTCTACTCCAGATAAAGCTTCCTACTTCTTTAAAACAGGAATTAATGATTATGCATATAATGACCAATTTATGGGAATTACGGTTCCAACATTGCGAAAAATTGTAAAAGAATTTATCTCAATTGAATTAGTAGAATTAAATTCTTTGATAGAATCTCCTATAAACGAAGAACGATTATTAGCACTTATTATGCTAACTAAAAAATATACGCTAGCAACAGATCAACAAAAAGAAGAAATTTATCAGTTTTATATAACCAATATATGCTATGTCAATAATTGGAACCTAGTTGACAGTTCTGCTCACCTAATTGTAGGAGCTCATCTTTTTAAACGAAATCAATCTTTTCTTGAAGAATTGACTCAATCAAAAAGCTTATGGGAACGGAGAATCGCTATTGTTGCAACTTGGTATTTCATACGCAAAGGCGAACTAGAATCAACGTTTAAGATAGCTAAACTGTTACAAAATGATTCACACGATCTTATTCATAAAGCAGTTGGTTGGATGCTTCGTGAAGCTGGTAAACAAGACGAAGAGAAGTTGATTTCTTTCCTCTCTAAGTATGCAAGTCAAATGCCTAAAACTATGCTTAGATATGCTACAGAAAGATTATCCAAGGAACAAAAAAATCAACTGTAAAATCTCAACTCTTTACCATAGTTTTTTTGCTACTTTACTCATTTTCTTTTTATATCTTATAATATTCAATTACGTGATATATTACTGCTTCTATTTTTATCAAAAATAATACTATTAACATGATTATCATGATCATGATCTCGAGAAGATATTATTTTTTTTACATTAAATTCTTCCTTATGGCTATGTGAATTAGTATGCTTTAATTCTGCTCCTTCCTTGGTTAAATTTTTTTCCTGCTCGCGCGAGACTTCTTTAAAGTTAGAATCGATTTTTTTCTCTCCTAATTCAGCCATACTTATAAATAATTCTTTAATATCTTTTTTCAAACTCCAATCACGATCATTTAACTGCAAATTTATTTCTGCAGTTTTACCAGAAGAAAACCCACAAGCAATTCTATTACCTAAATTTTTAAAAAATCCATTTTCTTTATAACCAGATTGAGCTTCTAAATTAACTTGCTTAACCAAGTCTACATCACTATGTAATTTATTGAAGGTATCTTTAATTTCTTGAGGAAATTTTTGTGCAAATTGATTGGTAAACTCTTTTAAAGAGTCTTGAATTTTAATAGAAGATGTATTTAAATCTATTCCCTCACCTTTACCATATAGAACTTTATCAACGTGCTTAGTAAGGTCATTAACTGATATATCATTAAGTAATAAATTACTACCCTCACCTTCTATTAATATTTTTTCCACAGTTCTTTGTTTTATAGCACTTATAGAATCTAGATTACTTGATTCATCATTCCCCATTTTTTCTATAATTTTTTGTTCTAATGAGTAATTCTTTAATTTATCATTTAATAATTCTTGCCCTTTTCTACCAGGGTAATCTATACCCATAATAACTTTAGAATACTCGACTTCATTTAAAATTTTATTTTTTTGTTCTTTTATTTTTTTTCGTTCATTTACTGATAAAGCATTATCTAATACCGTACCCACTCCGGCAATTCCTACCCCAACCCACATAGCAGGATGAGCCATTTGTATAGATTGCGCTATAAGAGGGGCTATTGAGAGTGCTTCAATAGCGTTATCTGGAATTTTTAAAGCCATTGTTTTAAGAAAACTACTTTTCCCTTTGTATTCCTCATTATCGATCAACCCCCCTTTATCCTTTTCCATTGTTAATTCAGGTAACACATGGTGTAACTCAGGATTTTTACCGATTCCTTCTAAAATTTCCTTACTTTTAACAATGATACTATGAATTTTTTTATCTTCGTTTTTTACAACTTCTAATTTTTTATCTTGATAAGACTCTAAGCAATACTGAGCCATAGTAGCAACTACAGTAGCTGCACAAAATATAGCTGCAACGGTAAAGCCTAAAGGTGCTAGCGCAGGCATAAATAAAGGTAGTACTGCTAACCCTATTATAAAAGTACGTACTACATTAGGGGATACTGCAAAATCTAAGACTCTCCTTATAAAACCTGGCTTTTTAGCAGATTTATCTTGGGTAATTTCAGTACTTTCATTTGAAGCTTCTAAAGGTGATTCATTAATACCTTTTCCAACATCTTTTTCATAAAAACCTTCTTGTCCCTCAGATTTAACTTCATTTTCCTTATTCTTATCATCTTTAAGGGAATCATATAATCCTACTCCCCTAGCAGCACCAACTGCACCATTTGTAATTATTGGTACATAAGCCTTAACAGTGTTATAAATACCTAAAAGGAATGAAGCAATGCTCATATAAATATAATCTTTATAATTTTATTTGTTAATATAACTCTATTATTACTATAAATCACTTTATATTATTAAAGAAATAATTAATTATAACTAAAAATTGTTTTATTAATAATAAAAACTAATTTATTTTTTATAGAAATCATCTTATTTAAACTTAAGATATTGTATAATTATAAATAATATTTAGCATTGCATTTCAACTAAACAACAATGAATATTTTAAATTATTACTAATTAATGTAACAAACACTTTGACAACTGAAACAATTATGCTATTTAGTTACATCGTAATTCAAAACCATTAAAAACAAATAAACTAATAAAAATAATGGAAAATAAAAGTGCTAAAAGCGTTAAAGATCGCGTTATAGAGCTAGTTGCTAAATCACTAGACCTAGATCTTAATACAAAATCCATCACCGAAACTAGTGAATTTGTTAAAGATTTAGGAGCAGATAGCTTACATTTAGTAGAATTAATTATGATGCTTGAAGAAGAATTTGGAGTAGAAATACCTGACGATAAAGCATCAGAAATGAAAAAAATAGGAGATGTTATAGAATATATAAAAGAAGCTATAGAAAGCAAATAAGCATATAATATGATAATTTAAGCTAATTTATTACAATCAACTACCTATATAGTTAAACTAGTTTAATTCTCCTGATATATTGATTAAAATAAATCAGCTAACTTACAAATGTTTAGTCGATAACAATCTATAAATAAGCACTAATATAACGTTTCGTCTTAGTGCTTATTACTTCTTTCTATTGTTTTGTATTAAAAATATCTTCACATTTATTTTTTAAGAAAAAACAATCACGTAACACTCCTATCTAAA
>CAYLWW010000004.1:0-31725 GCA_964387585.1 uncultured Candidatus Midichloriaceae bacterium | reverse complement strand
GATGAAATCTTTAATACCTACCTACCATGACTCTTTTATACTGCTTTAGCTATATGTGAGTTATGATTAAAACATCAAATAGGAAAAAGATTATAGAAAACCTAGGCTCTATATCCTCCCGATTTTAATTTCATTGAGAAAAAGTACTCTAAGCAAAGACGGGGAAAGATCAATAATATCGTATATCTTTGATACTTCAACATTTTGTGTTGTCAAATTTAAGGGTTCGCTGATGCTTACCTATTAATATATGATTAGCAAGTTCACCGATCTTTTAACTGTTGAACTCTCCTCGTTATAACCGAGCTATTTATTATTTGATTCATTAAAATTAGGCCTTCTATTTCTATTATTAGCTTTAAAAGGTCCTCTATGCCTATTAGAGTTTATTGCTATAATATTTGAAATAGTTAAGCAGCTAAAGCCACAAATACATATTGTTATAGCAAGCCAGCTTTTATCTTGGCTAACAGCTAAGATCGAATAATATATTATTGTTATAGCTAATATACAGCTTAATAATTGACCAAACCTAGTAGTATTTCTTATATACTTTAAATACTTGATTTCTAAATTCTGTCTATGTTTCTGCTCTTGTTTTACTAAGTCTACTAGCTTTTCTACTATACCTGGAGAAATTTCTTCATAACTTTCTAGTATAGCTGGTGATGGTAATATAGACTGATTAGTACGACTATGTTCCATAAAACCATCTTGTACTGAATGTTTTCTATCATGACGTTTGTTATGGTGATAAGTACTCGATTTTCTTTTATTTCTTTCCATTATTATTGTCTCCAAGCTTCTTAAATATTTTTTCTAAATCATTACCTAAAGATCTCCAATCTTTAGCTATTGCATTACGAGGATTATTAGGTTTATAGTATATATTGTTTATATAATTACTCAGCAAACCTATGGAGTAAAATAGTTGCTTTATGTACATAAAATTATAGGTTGTAGGTTGAAATTTTTATACTATTTGCTTTAATTACTTATTTTTTCTAGGGCTGTTAATCTTATTTTATTATTACAGTAGTTTAAAAGAAAAGTTTTTGCTAATTAATAATTATTAATTAATATTCATAATTGTAATAAATTTTTTATATTTAACTGACTTTTATTATTTATCTGTTTTACCTTAGTTAAACTTTTTTTATTAAGCAAAAATCTATAGTTGAAATTAACTTAGGAATAATAAACTGTAAAGCATAGATTTAGATTATTTACTCTTGACTAGCTTAATAAGCAAAGCTATTTTATTTTTTGTCTAGGCTATTAAATTTACTTAAACATACTTTTTTAATAAAAAAACAACATTATTTGCACTTCTTTTTTTAGTTATTATATTAAAATTTCTTTACGTTCTTTGCATAATTATAAGTTCTCGTAGCTCAGCAGGATAGAGCGTTGGATTCCTAATCCAAAGGTCACAGGTTCAAATCCTGTCGGGAACACCAAATTTTTCAATTTTAATAAAGCCTACTTCATTCATTGCAATTAAGCTTTTGTATTACTATCTTTAAATCCATAACTCTTTGAAATATCTTTAGTATATATCCCAATAAAAGACAAAGTTGCGCTACCATTTAACTCAATAGTTGCATCATCATTTAGTTCTACCACAAGATTTCCTCCAGGCAAGCATACAATAGAATTTTTTTCTATTAAGTTAAGGTGATAAGCTATGATATATGAAGCACAGGCAGCGGTTCCGCATGCACTTGTTTCTCCTGCACCACGTTCCCAAGTTCTCACTTTGATAGTACTTCTATTTTCAATATAAACGAAGCTCACATTAATTCTATTTTTAAAATAATCATTATTCTCTATTACTTGACCTAATTTAATGTCAATATCTTCAAGATTTTTTACGAAAATAACGATATGAGGGTTACCAATACTGATGCAATAGCATCCGCTATCATCCGAAGCAAAATGCTTTATAAAAGTTGCTGGAAGTAATTCATGCGAAGAAAAGTATATTAATTCATAACCGTATTTACTTTTCAGCTTACTTAATTTGCTTATACCATCTTCGGCTATACCTATTTCTAAAGGGCAGTAGCTAAAATTACCTAGATTTACCGTTACTAAATCAGTATCAGCATAATATTTCCCGCTAATACTTCTGTCATTCACTTCAATGGTAATTTTCTCGCAATTATCATTTAATGAATTATTACCATTATTTTGATAATTAGCTAAAAGCTTAATCACGCAACGACTAGCATTACCACAAGCTTCAGCTAAACTACCATCGCTATTATATATAACCATTTTACGATGATATAAAGTATGGGGGCTCAATAATATCAGTTGATCACAACCTATTCCTATCCTACGATTACAAATATGTGAAATCTTCTCTTTGCTTAATACTAATGCTTCTATCGCAAAATTTTTCTCATTAACAGGGTGGTAGTAGTCTATGATTATAAAATCATTACCTAAACCATGCATTTTGTAAAAAAAAATTTCCATTACTTAGTAAAGTGGTACATAAGAAGTTAGTAAGAAGCCAAATCTTTATTCATCAGAGGTATGTAAACGCTTTTTAGTTAACTTAGGCAAAATACTCAGTAATGAAATAATGACGCAAAATCCTATAACTAAAGTAAGAGATGATAACGAAAATACAAACTCTGAAGTACTATATTGCCTAATGCCTTTGCTATCAACTGCACCATGCCATCTATAATCTAATAGAAAGCCTATAAGTTGCTGAAGTAAAGCATTACCCAGCATATTTAAGGTATTGACAACTCCTATTATTTCTCCGGTTCTATTTTTAGGCGCATGACGTAAAGCTGCAGTAAAGCACATCATTTCGGCACCACAGAAAAATCCTATAACTACTATTGTAGTAGTTAGATAATAATTTGATTGCCATGCTGGTGCGTATAAAACAATACAAAATAATATCAAAGTACTTAAAGCGCATAACAATATAGCATTCTCTAAAACACTCTCTCTTTTACATAAAGAAGGTAATATTATACTTCCAACACCAAGCCCTAAATATAAGCTAAGAGATTCGCTAGAAGCTTGACTATGAGTTAAATTGAATTTTTGCATCAAAAATGCTGATCCCCAAAGATCAGCTAAAGCTGATAAAGGTGTATAAAGGCCTACTGCAAGTATTGAGTAGAGCATTATATTTTTATCTTTAAGTATTTCGACAATGGTGCTTAAAAATTTATAAAAGGAAAATTTAGAAGCACTAGAAGGATCATCCTTTAATTCAATATTAAGTGATTTTAACGAAAAAATAGCTATAAAAAACAAAATTACACCTGCACAAGATGAAATATAGCCAGCTATGCGCCATCCGTATTGTTGTATAAAATAAAGCAAGATGTTTCCAGAGACTAAGGCTCCTACAGTACCAAAAGTAAGAGTAGTTCCCATTAATAAAGCTTTTTTATTAGGAGGAAAATAATCAGCAATAATTTTTAATGCGCACATAAATGCTGTAGCAGATCCAGCTCCTATTATAAAACGAGATATTTGCAACATTTGAAAGTTAGTAGCTGAAGCAAATAATAAGCTACCAACTATACATACTATAATAGAAGTCAATACCATTTTCTTCACTCCTACTTTATCAGCAATAAGACCTAAAGGTATTTGTAGTAATGAGTATGCTAGTAAATATAATGAACCTAATGTAGAAAATTCTTCAGCTTTTATTAAAAATTCAGCACGCAACTGATCCATCATCAAATTCGGAGCTACCCTTAACATATATTGATAAAAGAAAAATAGCGCTGAAGAAAACCATGCTAGGTATATAACGGTCATTGAGTTGTTTTTTATTAAAATTTTCATTAAAAAAGATTTTTTAAAAAATATTAAGGTAGTACATATATGTTAATTCAAAGAGTATTTTTCATTAGTATATAAATATTATGTATATTATTTAAAAACATTGATTAATAAATTAGTTACTTAGCTAAAATAGCTTTTATTATAACTCGAATAATGCTATAAGATTTAGCTCGCTCTGACTAAGTAAATGAAATAATAATCACTGAATAATATGTGATCTAAATTCATATTTATATTATTGAGTTATGAAAAAATAACTTAAGCATTCTAATAAATATAAAAATTCTGTCACTCAATATATTTTCTTAATTAGTTTTATAACTTAGCAATAAAGCGAAAAGTATTTGGATTTAAATAATTGTCAATATGTTATCATTTAAAAAAAGAAGATTAATAGTACAAGTTATTTACGCTTTAGAAATGAAATATAATCTAACTCATAACATTATAGATTTTAATGATGATATTTATCTAGAAGATTTAAGTGATACAGTAAAAAATACCATATCAATAATCAGAAGAAATAATAAAAGCAATATAAAAGACATTGCTTCAATAAATGATGAGAATATAACTCAAGAAGTCGGAATTGATACCCCATCTTTGATAGCAAATTCAGATGATAATAGCAAAAATAAAGATCTGCTATCTATAATTATTAATTTAATGAAAATGCTTGAAGATATAGATGACCACATACTTGATCATCTATCAAGTAATTGGCGCTGGGATAGAATGGCGAAAGTAGTGCAGGCTATTTTACGAGCAGCAGTATTTGAAATCATTTATTACCCTACTTTAGAATTAGGTATAATCATTCAAGATTATCTAGAGATAAGCAAAAGCTTTGATCATTATGACGAGTTAGGATTTATTAATAGTGTATTAGATAAAATAGCTAAAGAAATAGGGTGAAATAGTTAATTATCTATTTAACTGAGAAACTGGCTTTATCATAATATACTTCTCCTTCGCCTATCTTTCTAACTATTGCTTCTAGTTCATGCTCTCCCTTTTCTAAAGACCAATCATAGCTATTAAACAAACCTTTAGCTAGACTCTTCCCGTCCATAACCCACTCTACTTCGTAATTCTTATCTTTTATACTATCATTTATAGAGAATTTATAATATTGCATACTTTGAGGAATTCTTGGATCTATAGCTAATTTCAAACCATTAACTAGAGAAAGCAATTTAGTTTTAGGCTTAGTGTCTTTTTCCTGAATTAATGAATAAAATTGCTTTATTTGTTGTTTATTGAGAAAATATTCAGTTCTTAATGAGCAGGAATTAACTCGCTCATTATTAGAATAAGGATTATTATTTTCTAATAATTTACCATTTCCCAATAAATGTACGGGAATGCATATTTGCTCTTTTATAAGATCTGGACTTAAAAAAAGTTTCCCATTTCTTTGATCATCAAACTTATTTATTTCAGCAAATACACTGCGCATTACTAAAGCAGGTCCAGATGCTCCAGTAACTCCATCTGTAGGTTTTCTATCTAAATTACCCAACCATACACCAACCACATATTTATCATCATAGCCAACAGCCCAAGCATCGTGATAATCAGTTGAAGTACCAGTTTTTACTGCGGTTTGTTGTTGAAAATTTAATATACTATAATTCCCAAATTCCAATTTTCTAGCATCAGGATCTGATAGAATATTAGCAATTAAAGAAGCAACATTAGGTTGGAATATCCTACGATAATCATCGATTTTATAGTAATGCTCGGAGTAATTAATAGAGGTATTATTCCTATGAGTTAATAAAAACCTTAGAGGTCTCCATTCACCCATGCGGGCTAAAGCTGAATAAGCCTGAACTAGTTCAAATAAAGTAACTTCACCATTACCTAAAGCTAATCCATCTCGATAAAAATCGCTACTTTGGTTTAAATTAGTAAAACCTAAATTATGCAAAGTGGATAAATAATTCTCATTACCAACGAATTTTATAGCTTGTAAAGCTGGTATATTCAAAGAATTACCCAAAGCCTCACGTGCTGTAACTGCTCCATAAAACCTGCGGCTATAATTAAAAAACTTATGTAATCCAGAGCCTATACGTTCAGATAATGGGCTATCATCTATAATCATTGCAGGTGACCAACCTTTAGTAAAAGCTAGTGCATATAGAAATGGCTTTAAAGAAGAGCCTGGTTGCCTAAGAGTTGTTACTGCATCTATAAAATTGCTAGGCGCTAAATAATAGCTATAATTTTGATCATTAGCTATTTTGCTACCACCACCAACTACCCAAACGATTATTTCACTAGTGTTATGATTCACAACCAATACAGCCCCATTTTTTACTTTACGATGTGACAAATTTTTTAAACGTTGGTCAATAATTTTTTGAACTTTGTTTTGTAACTCTGAGTCTAAAGTGGAGTAAATTTTATCATTTTGATCATTGTTATAATTACCAATACTTAGGTTATTGCGTATAAACCTGACAAAATGACTAGCATCTATAGTTAACTTACTACTTTTAAGCTTTATTTTAGAATTGGCTAAGATTAATAAATCTTCGTTATTTAAAATTTCGTTATAATGCAATAAATTTGCAAGTCGCATAATAGATTTATCAATATTAACATCGGGCTTATATAAGTCAAAACTGGAAGGGGCTCTCACTAATACTACTAAAGCAAGCATTTCTTTGTAACTTAATGTGCTTAAATCTCGATTGAAGTAATAGTAAGAAGCTTGTTGCACACCACGCCTATTAGCGGCATATGGTAATTGATTAAGGTATAATTCAAATATCTGTTCCTTACTTAATTTATTTTCTAACCAATATACTGTTATAGTCTCTAACCATTTTGACCATAAATTTCTAGGACGCGGTTGCATAATACGAACTAACTGCTCACTGATGGTACTGGCTCCTCTTATTTTATTATTTTTATTACTAATACTAAAAAGTGCTTTAGTATTTTGTAAAGCGGCTGCTAACCTAGCTTGCCAATTTACTCCGTAATGACTGTAAAATAGTTTGTCTTCTGAAAGAATAAAGGCTTGACGTAAAAATAAAGGAATTTTGTATAGTGGTAAGTAATTACTACTATTCCAATTATTATTACAATAAACAATGTCCAAAGGTATACCATTCCTATCAACTACAGGCAAAGATCTATTAACGTTATAAGCAAATTTACTGCTTAACTCTGTTAAGCTTAAATCTAAATAAGTTTTAAACCCAAGAAATAGAGCTAGTAAAACTATTGAAGTGAGAAATAAATTAATCTTCAGGTATTTATTTTTAAACATATTTTTTAAGAAAAACATTACACCATCATTAAATTTATTATAGCAATGTTAAATCGGCTATTATTAAATTTAATTTATAACAAATTAAAATAGATTTTTTAGAAAAATTACTAAATTTTATTACTATTTTTGTAATAGAGAAACTTTTATTTTAATTGTATAATTGCTTAATTCTCTATTAAATAATTAAGTGAGCATAGTAATAAGTAAGTTAATATGACAGATTTAAGTAATAAAAGTTATTTACCTTTAGCTTTAAGTTTAGGTACATTTTATGGTTATAGAACAGTAAAAAATGTAATATCAATAAGCTATGAATTTATTAATTTAATTTTAATAGGAGTAGTTAACGGTTGTGTTGATAGTTTAAGTAAAGCTGATAATTCTAATATTTTTGAAGAAAGTAAGGTAAAAGAACTAATCCAAGAGGAAGTGAGCGTAAGTAATCGTGATAAAGATAGAGGCTTTATTAAGGAAATTTCTGATGAAATCATTGAAAAATATAATAATTGCTATGAGTTTTATAGTAAGATAGATGTTTCTTTAAAAAAGCAAGATAATATAAGCGAAGGATTTATAAATTTTCCTGGAAGTGAAAAAGATGTAATGTCTAATTATGTATGGCAAAAATTAGTGAAAAATGATGAACATGCCACTACAGTTACTAAAATTAATAAAATTTCAGCAGCAACGAATGCAGTTGGAGGTACTTTATTAAAATTTACTTATAATCTTAGCGTTGTATTGGGCAATTATATTGGTGATATAGCCTCTAAGTGTGGTAAGTTTTTAGATAATAAAGGTTTTATATCTGATGCAAAAGAAAAGCTAAAGCCTGCCGCATCTTTTATGATAAGCGGTTCAATACTGAGTTATTTTATTTTAAAAAATTTAGCTCAAATAGGCTTCAGTTTAATTGATTTAGCAGTTATTGCTACGGTAGGTTTAGTGGATGGGATTATTTCTCAAGATAAATCAAATTTAAATAATAACAACAGTGCTTTAAAAATATTATTAGGGTCTACTGAAGGTAAAGAGATAGCAGAAAATAAATTTGAGCCTGGTGATATAAGTTTTAAGAATTCTGAAGTTAAGCTAAAAGAGATAGCTGATGAACTTAATAATGATACAAATACTAAAACAACTTTTAAGCGAGTATTAAAAGATCTAAATACGTCATATAATAACGCATATGATTCGATTGCAAAACAAGATATTTTAATAAATGAAAAAGGTATAGGTGAAAGAATAAAAAGCGCTCCTGTTTTGGTTGGGAGTCCGATAAAAATAATCGATATGTCGTTACGTAAATTGCTAGTTAATACACTAGGAAATAAAGCTATTAATAATGTAGACAAAGTTTCCTCTGCAGTCACAGCATTTAAAGCAACTACAAGTAAGTTAGCTTATAATTTATTCCATAATGCTGGTGATGTTTTGGCAAAATCAGTAAACAATTGTGCTAAAAGTATCTGGCAGGAAAAAGTTAGTAATAGTCGTAGTAATCTTGAAATAGATAGTGCAAAAAAATTTACGTAATCACACAAAAGAAAGGTTTAGTATATGAATCAGAGATTTGAATATTATTTTCAAATAAATTTAATAATAATGAGTTAATTAATTAAGAAATGATTTAATTTTTAGTAAATTAGATTGAAATATGGATAATTATAAATTATTATGCCTATCAAGAATGAAGAAGTCGATAAAAGCGAAGTGAGCCAATCGTATTAACCGTGAGCAATATGCCAAATCTTTGTTTATATCGGTATATACGCTTATCTAAAAATTCATGTAATTACAGGTATAAAATTTATCATGAAAAACTCTAAAGAAAAATATATTAAGTTAGGAACAGCAAATCTAGAAAAAATATTTACTCAAGCTAATAGCATTGATTTAAGCAAAAAAGATTTAAAAGATAATTTTATAGAAGATGTGAATAATGGTAAGATTACTGGTGTTTTTGAAAATCAAGAAAATCTTATAAAATTTATTACTGTACTAGCTAAATTAGAGATTCCAGTTCGGAAGATTTCAGCTATTGCTAATAATGCTGATATTGAAGATAGTATATTTTATAAAGTTGTTAGAGAAACAGCTCGTAGTGAAGATGCAGAGAGTCTTGATATACTTTTACGTATTAATAGTTATTTAGAAAAACCAAAAGATATTGATAATGATTTGATAAAAATTATCTTAGACGAATGTAAAGATTCAATAACTGATAAGAAACTTGATATTCTTTTAGCTGCATCTTATGGTTTTAATGATAAAAATAATTTTGATCTTATGTTGAGTTTTTCGCGTTTGGTTAATATTATTGAGCATGATAAAGTAGAAATTTTGCTGCCAGTTTTCTTGAAGCACCATGAAAAATGTTGGGAAATCTATATTGATAACCGTAATAAGGCAATTGATGAATATAGACTAACGCATAAAGGAGCATTAAATCCTAAAGAATATTCTAAGTTAGGTTCGAATTATTTGCTTGATATAACTAGATTAATAGAAGCTGCACCTAATGCAAAATATGTTCGCATTATACTCGAACATATTAGGGGAATAGAAAAATTGGGGGAGAAAAATGGAATAAAGCTTCTAAATATGGAGAAATTATTACAATATAGTCATGTGTATACTGCAGTAACCAAAGATATCAATTCTTATATCGATACACTTGAAATTCTTCTTAACGAAGCAAAAAAAGCAGGGTTAAATATTCACGATATAATTACTAAAGATTGTGTTGGTGGAATGATTGATAATGTATTGAAAGCAGGAGGAAGTATAATTCCGTTAATAGCTTTAGGAAAAGAATTTGAAATTCCTGTTCAAGAAATTTTAGAAGGAAAAGGCAATTCTATTTTTATCGAAGTAGCAAAATATGGAATGAAAGCATTAGGGCAATTTATGCTTGATATAGAAATGTTGAATGAAGATTTATCGATAAATAAAAGTTTTAGGGAAAATGCTATAAAAATAATTAATGAATACCTTGGTAGTATTTATTATAATGAAGAGATATTAAACTTTTTTTTAACAAAACTAAATGAAAAAGGTATTTCGGATTTTGAACTTTTTATAGGAAAGGATGCAAAAGTAACATTAGAAAATATTAAACCAGATAGCTACAATCCCGCTGCTATTAATCTTGCTTTAGAAATAGCTGATAAAAAGGGGTTAATTGTTAATTTATTAAAGGTAATATTTTCCGCAAGTAGTAATAATGATTATACTTTTTGTCCTAAAGTTATCGTATCATTAATAAAATATGCTGCTAAAAATAAAATGTTAGATGGTCTTTTTTCATTAAATAATGGCGATATGCTATTAAACAGCGTTATAAACAGTAAAGAAGTAACTAATTTGTTAGTTGAAGTTATAAAAGAAAACCTAAATATACTTAAGAAAGATACTGTAGATACATTTATAGGAGCTATTAGCGTTTATAAATTAGTTGAAGCTGCTATAGACAGTAATGCACACAACATTATTCCAAATTTATTAATGATATCAAAAGCATTTCCTAATAAAGGTCCAATAGCTCAATATTTTACTGACTATCCAGGTTTAGGTGAGACTTTGATAGAAAGTATTATAAAGAATGTCAAATATCTTGAAGTTAAAGAATTTCAATATATATTAGGGGAATTTTTCCAATATTTACCTAAAAATCTTTTTTCCAAAGAAAAATTTAATGATATAGTCGATAGTATGTTACGTTCTTCGGACCGTAGTGATATTTTGCAAGTATTCTTAGATTATGCTGATAAACATGGATTTCCTTTAGAAAGTGTACAGCTAAATTCCAATATATTTGAATCAGGTAATCTCAATCCTTTAATGAGGGGAGTTTTAATAAAAATTATCGAAGCAAAAGGGTTGTCATTAGAAGATATCATAAAGAAGCAACCAGAATTACTTTCTAGTTTTCTCGAGCATTATATAACTCTAGAACATATAAAAGCACTTTTAGAGAGCTGTAAAGACCACTCACCATCTTTCATGATGGCAGCAAAAGTAGTAGAAAAAATAAAATTAGAAAGCGTGAGTAAATTAAGAGATATAAAAGAGAATGAATTAAAAAACCTTGAAGTAAAAATCAAAGATCTCGTTGATATTGTTGTAAATAATGATTTATTGAATCAAGCTTTACAGTCTAAACAAGATGTGGGTTATAAATTATTAGCAAATTTAATATCGACGAATAAAAAAAGTATTTTGTTGAATAATATAAAAGAGCAATTAAAAAAAGCTGGTTTTGATATAGAAGAAAGATTTCCATCTATAAAAGAAAAAATAGCTGACGATTCAGAATCATTGGGTTATTTAGAAAAAAATGGAATTAAAGTAATAAATGAACTTATAATAAAAAACCCACGTTTTATTTATCTAGATGAAAAACTTTCAAATCAAATACAGCACTATTACCAAACAGAAGGGGTGGAAATTGGCGACCTTTTAAGGTTCTATATTAATAGTGGTGACATTATAGAGGACGTTAGAGTAGAATATAATCAACCAGTAGAGTCGAAGCCAGAAGAAGGAAAAAATAATGATGAAATAAATTTGAATATATCGATTATAAAACCTCTAACAATTGATCCAGCTCAACAGCAGGTGAATTTTCATAATTTAACAATTAATGCAGTACCTAATAATGAGCAATTAGGAATGAATAATAATAATAATAATAATGATGAGGGTATAATAGCAAATTTACTTAATCATATTATGTTCACTAATTTTCATTCCTCAGAATTTTAGGTTTATAGGTATACCAAAGAGATTTTAAGAGTTGCTAGGAAAATGAGCAGTGAGCTTGGAAAGCCTATATTAATAGGTGAGCGTGAGCGAAGGGCCGAAATTTGACAACGCAAATGTTGAAGTATCAAAGGTATAATTCAAAGTAATCAATTGTGATTTCATGCAATACTTAATTACTAGTTATAGTTCAGAGTATTGCATGAAAATTTTTTATTTTTATAGTATGTAGGAAGTTTAGAAATATCCGATAGCTTATCGAATTTGTTGTATATATAGCTTAAATTAGTTTGCTTATTTAGCTTGTTAGGTTATTGTATTAATTGCTTCTAACAAAAATTTATAATTAGCAATAATAATGTTCTTTCCGAAGTTTTTACCTAATAGTAGTGGCATTAAGTTATTACTTAAAATTTTATTTATTAGTACTATAATTACTGGCTGTAGTTGTAAAACATCTTTTATGTCTGAAGTTCAGATAGCAAAAGAAAACGATACTTACCTTAATTGTGAAGAACTGGTATATGAAATGAGCGAAGCACAGTACTTATTGAAAAATGCTAAAGAAAGAGCTGCAATGCCTTATATATTTGCTCAGCCTTTAATATGTGCTCCTCAAGTAAAACTGGATGCTGACCGAAAAGAATTTCTAATTAATGATAGGTTGGGTTATCTTAAGCAATTATATACTTTAAAGAAGTGTAGCTCTAACTCTATGAAAAAAAATAATGATATACTTATAGAGAAAGGAGCAAAGACTGAAGCTTATTTACCTATAAATTAACTTATTATGTTAAAGTAATTTAGTATAAGTAGATAATTCTAAAATTAAAATGCTGTTAGCATGAATGTTGATTTTTATATCAAATGAATTAAAATGTTACACAACAAGTAAGTTCTAAATTAAATAGTAATTAGTAAATAATAAAGATTTAAGGTATAGATGTTATCGTTCCTAGCTCCAATCAGTATGTTCAACACTGATGTTAAAATAAATTTTAATAAATTGCTAAAAAATTGTTTTACTTTTTTCTTGGCACTTATAGCATTCACTATAATCTTTGAAAGGTATAATGGTTTTTCAAAAGCTTTAGCATTGCCCATAATTAATGGTTCGATTGCGGATTCAGTAGAAAAAGTTACACCAGCAGTAGTAAATATTTCTACAACTCAAAAAATTGATTTAAAAAATCGTTTCTCAAATGTATTACCTGATGAATTAGGCGATTTATTACGTGATTTGCCTTTTCTTTTTCATTATGCTCCTCCAGGAGTAGAAAAAGATAATCAACAACCTAATCAACCACAAAAATCTACTCGAAAAATAACTTCACTGGGATCAGGATTTATAGTAGATAAAAGTGGCTACATAGTTACTAATAACCACGTTATTGATGGTGCAGATGAAATCAGCATAACTTTAAGTACTGGTACTAGAAGCTATAAAGCGAAAGTAATAGGAAGCGATCCTAAAACTGATATTGCTTTATTAAAAATAGAAACTAAATCAGAATTACCTTATTTAGAATTTGCTAATTCTGACGTTACTAGAGTTGGTGATTTGGCTATAGCTATAGGAAATCCATTTGGTTTAGGAGGAACAGTAACAGCTGGAGTTGTATCAGCTAAGGCTAGGTATATAAGTAGCAATACATTAGATGATTTTATTCAGACAGATGCTGCAATTAATCAGGGAAGTTCTGGTGGTCCTTTATGTAATATAAGTGGTGAAGTTATAGGTGTTAACTCGGTAATAATGTCTACTTCTCCTACTGGAGGTAGTGTTGGTATTGGTTTCGCTATCCCATCTAATATAGTGCAGCCCATAATCAAGCAGTTGCGTGAAAAAGGCAAAATAGAACGAGGATGGTTAGGAGTTAAAGTTCAAAATATGGATCAAGATATTGCTAATGGATTAGGCCTGAGTGAGTCTAAGGGAGCATTAGTAACAAACATAGTCAAAGGCAGCCCAGCGGATAAAGCAGGGATAAAAGTTGGAGATGTTATAGTGAAATTTGATGATAAAGAAATTGTTGCCATGAATATGTTACCGCGTATAGTTGGGGAAACAGTTATAAATAAAAAAGTGAGTATTGATGTATTAAGGGATAATAAGACAGTTCAGCTTAGTGTTATTATTGAAAAACCTGCTAATGATAATCCTTTTGAAAGTAGCTCAGTTGATTCTAAATCTTTGCCAGTTAATGAAAAAATTTTATTAGGGCTAACAGTCCAAAACTTGAGTCCTGAATTGAAGTTGAAGTATAGCATTACGGAAGAAAAAGGTGTCGTAGTAATTGCAATAGATGAGAACTCTATTAGTAGTCTAGCAGGAATAATGCAAGGTGATGTAATTATTAGCGTTAATCAAAAGCAAATAAATAACATAGAAGAATTTGAAAAAGAAGTAGAAAAAATGAAAAAAGCTGGAAAAGAAACGATAGTATTATTACTTTCTCGTAGAGGGGAAACGTTATTTATTGGTATGTCTATTACGTAATAATAGCTTTTTAGTTCACTATAATTATCGCTATATTAAAAAAATTATAACACTTATTCCTTATTATAAGATGTATCTACAGGATATAATTTTAACTTTGCAGCAATTTTGGTCGAGTAAAGGATGTATTTTACTTCAACCATATGATATTGAAGTTGGTGCTGGTACTTCGCATCCTGCTACTAGTTTGCGTTGTTTAGACAAAAAAAATTGGAATATTGCTTATGTTCAACCTTGTAGACGCCCTTCTGATGGTAGATATGCGCAAAACCCTAATCGGATGCAGCATTATTATCAATTTCAAGTAATATTAAAACCATCACCTATTAATATTCAAGATCTTTGTTTAGAAAGTTTAGCAAAGCTAGGTATCGGTAGTAAAGTTCATGACTTAAGGTTTGTAGAAAGTGATTGGGAAAACCCTACATTAGGAGCATGGGGATTAGGCTGGGAATTATGGTGTGATGGAATGGAAGTGACCCAGTTTACTTACATGCAGCAGTTAGGGGGAATTGAGTGTTCTTCTATACCGGGAGAAATTACTTATGGTATAGAAAGAATAGCTATGTATATTCAAAATGTTAAAAGTGTATGGGATATTAAATGGAATGAAACAATTACATACAGCGATGTTTTTATGGAAACTGAAAAACAGTATTGTGAGTATAATTTTCATAAAGCTAATACAACTATGCTAGCTAACCAGTTTAAGGAACTTATTGCTGCTGTAAAAGAATTGCTTAGTGACCAGTTAGTGCAACCAGCTTATGATTATTGTTTGAAGGCTTCCCATTTGTTCAACATATTAGAAGCTCGTGGAGTACTAAGCGTTCCTGAGCGTACTGCTTACATAAGTGAAGTTCGTTCCGCTGTAAGAAAATGCTGTAAAATATGGGCAGATTTACATCAGTAAGAATTTAACAAATTTTCAAATCTACTAGATAGAATTTGATTTGAAGATGAAATAGATTATGAACTGTTAAACGACCTTTTATTTTATTAGTATAGTAATTTGAGCTAAATTATCAGGATTTTATACTGTTTTAGCTATATAGATAGTTATCTATTTATAACTCTGGTATGGGTTACTAAGTTACTCATATAGGTTTTACTACATTCTCTTCCTCGCTCTATTGCCAAAATTAAAGTACTTTAGCTATATTAAAATTTCATTTATTAAAGACTTCAAAATAAATGTTTCTCTATTGTTTTATATGTTTATACCATGTAAAACATCGCTAAAACATTAGCTAATTGCTTTTCATTTATAAAATTTTAATAAAATTACATAAATATTGTTATATTACTTTGTCTTATGATGGGTTTTAAATGACATCTTTTTAAGATACTATTACAATATCCAGTATGAAATTAAAAACAATATAAAACAATTGGTTATTATCAAAATCTTTATACTGTTTTTGAATTTATTTATATTTTTCATTTAACAAAATTTTTTTAAAGTTAACAATATGTTAAATTCAATAGTAAACTTCCTTAATCCGTTTAATTATAATTATGGTTCAGCACAACGTATTGTTGAATACGCTACAAGCAGCCTAAATCTAGATCTCTATTTCAGAGATAGTGATGGTAGAGTTGAACCTTTAGCGAATCTGCAGGATCAGGTAGTAAGAGATTGGAGTCGTGCAGGAGAGGGGAAGACTAGAATTGCTGGATATGAGACACTAGATGCCTTTTCGCAAAATTTGGTTAATAATGCCTGGCAACAAGGAGCGGTAGACGTAGCAATTGCACTTCCATCACAAAGAACGGTATCAGATAGTTACATAATTACTAATCAAATTAATGCTAATTTAGCTGCTAATGATAATTTTAATTTCTTAATAGCAAATCCGTTGGAAGATTATAGCGTTAGATTTAATTTAAACTCAAGTAAAATGGATATAAATAATACCTATGTGATGGTAGGTGAAGATAAAGAAGTAATACCAGGAAACTATTTTACAACTAAACGTACTTTTCTTATACCTAGTGATAAAGAAGGAGTTTTTAATGAAGGTAGCATAAATTTGAAAGTTGCTCTAGAAGCAGGTGAAAATTTTACAATAGATAATCGTAATAATTTTAATGAAGAAGATTATAATCTTCTCTTTAATAATCCAGCTACAAACAAAGCTTATGAAAATATCAAATTTCACTATACTACTGCTAGTAATATAAAATACTATTTACACGAAACTATACCTTCAGCGCTTTATACAATTGAAAATTTAGAGTTTTTGAAAAAAACTTATAATGAAATAGCTTCATACTTAAATGCTGAAGATTGGAAGGTTGAAAAAGATATTGATTCTACTTACTTAGGGGGAATACATGCTGCATTAAGTGGGCTTGATTCTTATGCTACAGGAAATGCTTTACCTATAATTAATTCAGCCTTATATAACTCGAAAACCAGCTATGAAGGTGATTTTATTATAGATGCTTTAACCACTGTGGCTAGTATGGCAATGAATTTCTATACTGGTGGTGCTATGAGCCTTTTGAGCGTACTAGCTTTAGAAGGGGTTAAATATGGTTTAACTCAATATGGTTATGAAAAAGATTCAGGTATTATACAAGGATTAGAGTTTGCTAGCTCTACAGCTAAATTCTTTAATGCTTCTAATATAGCGGCGAAAGTGATAGAAGGAACAAAAGTAGTTTCAGCAATAGCTCATAATGCTTGTTCTATCCAATATGGTGCTGAATTATTTACTAATAAAGCTAATGATGCATATGATTATGCAACTAAAGGAGCTAGTGATGTATATGATTACGTATCAGATTTTATTAATAATGATGTAACCAATCTAGTTAATGGTGCATTCAATTACTTAGGAAGGTTTGTTGCTCCGAAAATAGAGTGTTTGGATTACGACTTATAATGTAAAGTTAATGTAATAAAAGAGAGTGGTGATTATACCATTTCTCTTTTATTATTTATTGTTAAACTAGGTGATAAATAAATTACTATATTAAAATGTTTAATTATGACTCAATAAAAGCATTCTTTAATCTGTTCGATTATAATTATGGTTTAGTGGAAAGATATGCAACTGCCAAGGTAGATTTGGACCTTTATTTTAAGCATACTGAGAAAGGCTATCATCTATCTAAGGAGTATTTACATACACGAGCAACAAAAGACTGGCACCATACAAACAATATTGGTAACACTGAGTTTGCCGGATATAAAACATTAAATAAATTTTTACAATATCTTACTAAGAACGGGTGGTCAAAAGGAGCTAAAGATATTGCAGGAGCACTACTATCAAAAAGAACTATAGCAGATAGTACAGAAATTATGATGAATTTTCAGCAAGATTTATTATCTGCAGATAAATTTGCGAAACCGACTGATTTTATAGCTAAAGTTAATTCTCATATAGGTGAGATAGAGATAAATGACAGTTATAATGTAGTAGAGATAAAAAATCAAAACGATATAAAGGTTCGTAACTTTTTTACAGTCAAACGCATTTTTACTATAGATAAAAATAGAGAACAAGATTTTGATCATGGTTATATAGAAATAAAGGTCGTTTTACAGTATAAGCAAAATCCATATTTACAAAATTATCCAATTGAAAAATATTACGATGACTTTTTTAATAACGATCCGAAATTCCATGAGAATTTAAGTTATGCTTATAAATATGTTCAATACAATTCTGTTAAACACTATTTGCATAAAACATTGCCTTCAGCGATTTATACGATTGAAAATATAGAGTTTTTGAAAAAAACTTATAATGAAATAGCTTCATACTTAAATGCTGAAAACTGGAAAGTTGAAAAAGAAATCAACACTTCTTACTTAGCTGCATTGCATCTGATACTCAGTTCTCTTGATTCTTATGCTACGGGAAACCTCTTACCTATAATTAATTCAGTTTTATATAACTCGAAAACCAGCTATGAAGGTGATTTTATTATAGATACTTTAACCACTGTGGCTAGTATGGCAATGAATTTCTATACTGGTGGTGCTATGAGCCTTTTGAGCGTACTAGCTTTAGAAGGGGTTAAATATGGTTTAACTCAATATGGTTATGAAAAAGATTCAGGTATTATACAAGGATTAGAGTTTGCTAGCTCTACAGAGAAATTTTTGAACGCTTCTAATATAGCGGCGAAAGTGATAGAAGGAACAAAGACCCTCTCAGTAATAGTCCATAATGCTGGTTCTATTAAAGATAATGCTATAAATATAGTTTATGATATATACGATTACCTAACAAATTTTATATATAAAGACTCATCAGAAGAAATTATCCAAGATCTATAATTAATAAAAAACCCTCTAAGAATTACGAAAGTTGTTTATAGCCTCTTTAGCTAATTTATCAGCTATTTCATTATAAAAGTCTCCATTATGAGCTTTAACCCAATGCCATTCAACTTCTAAATTTGATATTAGAGAATCAAGCTGTTTCCATAGGTCTATGTTTTTTATTTTGCCATTATTCCAATTAGTTACTTTCCATTTATGTATCCATTTAGTTATGCCATCTTTTAAATAAGTGCTATCAGTATAAATAGCTATAGGCATAGGCTTTACGATGCTGCTTAATGCTTTTATAGCAGCAGTAATCTCCATTCTATTATTAGTAGTATAAACTTCATTACCAGAAATTTCCTTTACATGTTCTTTCCATATAAGAACAGCTCCCCAACCTCCTATGCCTGGATTATTAGAACATGCCCCATCACAATATATCTTTAACATAACTACTGCACTTGAATTAATTTTTATAAAGCTAAAAGTGATGTTATATACAACAAACTAATAAAGTTGTATATGTTGTAATTATGTATTAAAGTCTTTTTAAAATTATAATTACAATAGTAAGTAATTGTTAGATTCAGAATATGGTTTTATCATAATTAATTGATATTTAGATATGCTAAGTAAATTACAAAACCTTGAAAGCTTATTTAGCAAACAAGGTATACTGAGTAGATTGCGTGGTTCTAAGCAGCATCAGGATATCTTCTTCGCTATTGGAGTTTTATGTATAATAGGGGTGTTGATATTTCCTATCCCCCCTATACTGTTAGATTTTCTTTTAAGCATCTCATTAGCTTTATCAGTCTTGATACTAATGACGGTATTATTCATTGATAAGCCATTAGATTTTAGTGCTTTTCCTAGCATTCTATTAGTAGTAACAATGTTACGGCTAGCTCTTAATATCTCTACTACTAGGCTTATAATGGCTAATGGTCATTTAGGAACTAATGCCGCAGGTCATGTTGTTGAAGCATTTGGATATTTTGTAATTCAAGGCTCAGTTATTATTGGTGCTATAGTTTTTACTATATTAACAATAATTAATTTTGTAGTAATCACTAAAGGTTCAGGAAGAATAGCAGAAGTAGCAGCTAGATTTAGCTTAGATGCTATGCCTGGTAAGCAAATGGCTATAGATGCTGATCTTTCTGCTGGATTAATAGCAGAACAAGAAGCTAAGCATAGAAGGAAGATGCTTGAAGATGAAAGTACTTTTTTTGGAGCTATGGATGGAGCAAATAAGTTCGTACGTGGCGATGCTATAGCGGGATTAATAATAACTTTTATTAATTTCATAGCTGGAATACTTATTGGAGTGGTGCAGAAGGGAATGACCTTTGATCAGGCTGTTCGTACTTATACTATATTAACTATTGGTGACGGATTAGTCACTCAAATACCAGCTCTATTAGTTTCTACTAGCGCTGGTTTATTAGTAACAAAATCAGGTATTGCAGGGTCAGCAGATAAAGCAATTTTAGAACAACTTGGAAAGCATCCTAGAGCTTTAGGAGTTAGTTCAGGATTATTGTTATTTATGGGTATGATGCCTGGAATACCTTTCATACCTTTTACCTTAGTTTCAATTATATGTGGCCTTACTGCTTATCAAATCAAAAAAAGTAAAACTTCAGAGCAAATTGTTAAAACTGAACAAGAGGAAAAAACTCCAGAAGATACTAAAGCAGCTTCTGAACAAGCATTATTACAATCTCTACAAATAGATAGTATAAGGATTGAATTAGGCTATGAATTGCTGCCATTAATAAATTATAAAGATGGACATAAAATTACTGATCAAATTAAGATATTACGTAAGCAAATTGCTCATGACTTAGGCTTTATACTGCCATCTGTGCGTATTCAGGATAACATGCAATTATCTCCTCAAGAATATTCAATAAAAGTTAAAGAAATAGAATGTGGAAACGGTGAGCTTAAAGCAGATAAGATTATGGTAATGGATCCCAAAGGTCAACCTATTACTATACCGGGTTATGATACTATTGAACCAGCATTTGGCTTACCAGCTCGCTGGATAGATGGAAGTGCAAGGGAAGAAGCTTTATTTAAAGAATATACTGTAGTAGAACCAACAACGGTTATAATAACTCACCTAACAGAAATAGTAAAAGATAATATTCCAGAGTTATTAACTTACGGAGAGGTACAAAAATTAATAGATAACTTACCTAATGAGCATAAAAAATTGGTGAGTGACATAATACCTAGTCAAATTTCTCTTGTAATTCTCCAAAGAGTATTGCAATCATTACTAAGTGAAAATATTTCAATACGTGATTTAACAGCAATTTTAGAAGCTATATCAGAAATTTCACCAAATGTTTCTGATATTACTAAGTTAACAGAGCATGTACGCTCTAGATTATCTAAGCAAATATGTAATTCTAATACCAATGATCGAGGTTATATACCTATATTAGTACTATCACCTTATTGGGAGCAGGTATTTATTGAAAGTGTTGTCGGTGAAGGAGATAGTAAGCAATTTGTTGTACCACCAAGCAAATTGCATGAGTTCGTTACTGCAGTAAATAAAGAATTTGAAAAACAAGCTATGCAAGGCGAAGTACCAGTTATACTCACTTCTCCAGCTTTAAGGCACTTTATTCGTTCTATAATAGAAAGGTTTAAACCCAATATATCTATAATGTCTCAAAATGAAATTTATTCTAAAGCGAAAATAAAAACTTTAGGTCAAATATAAAATCACAATTTCATCAATTAGCGCCAGTTACTATATCATATTTTAAATGAGTTTGATGCTCAATTAAGTATAGTATAAGCTCTTAAAAAAATGATTTTAAATTAATAAAAGCTAAAATCCTTAAATAATACCTTTTCAATATAAGTTATGGAAAAGACAAATTCTAAAATTATCTTAGGTATAAGCGGTAGTATAGCTGCTTATAAAACGATAGAATTAGCTAAAAAACTTATAAATAAAGGGTATGAAATTGAAATAGTATTAACTAAAGCAGCTTCTACATTTGTTTCTCCTTTAACATTAAAGACTCTTTTTCCAGGTAAGGTACATGAATACCGCAAAACATTAGCTACGAATGATGAGATAATGCATATAACACTTGCTAAAAATGCTAAATATGTATTAATAGCCCCTGCTTCTGCAAACTTAATTGCTAGACTTAGTATGGGATTAGCAGATTGCTTATTATCTTCACTATGCTTAGCAACAAATGCTCCTGTTATATTAGCTCCAGCAATGAATAAGGTCATGTGGGCTAATTCAATAGTACAAAATAATGTTAAAATTCTAAAAGAACATAATATCCATATTATTGATCCTGAATTTGGTCATCAAGCTTGCTCTGATATTGGGGTAGGGAGGATGGCTGGATTAGAAAATATAATGAATTATATAAGTTTCATTAGTACTGATAAAATATTAATGGGAAAGAAATTAGTAATTACTGCTGGTCCTACTAGAGAAAAAATTGATCCTATACGCTTTTTAAGTAACTATAGTTCAGGTAAAATGGGTTATGCTATTGCTAAAGCGGCTTATAGAATGGGAGCAACAGTCACTTTAATTTCAGGCCCAACATATTTGACGCCTCCAGAGCATGTAAATTTTATCCAAATTGAAAATGCTGAAGAGATGTATAAAATAGCATTAGATAAAGCTAAAGATGCAGACGCTTTTATAGGAGCTGCAGCAGTTACAGATTATAAAGTAAACTTCTACTCTCATGATAAAATAAAAAAAACTGGCAAAGGATTGAGTGTAGAGCTTAAGGAAAATCACGATATAATAAAAGAAGTAAAAAAGCATTACCACAATGTTATATGTATTGGTTTCGCTGCAGAGACAAGTAATTTTATAGAATATGCATATAATAAATTGAATGAAAAGCAGTTAGATATAATTGCAGTTAATGATGTATCGGAGGGCAAAGTATTTAATAGTGAATATAATGAATTACAAATAATCACCAAGTGTGGTCAATTGCATCATTTATCCAAATCCTCTAAGGATCATATAGCAGAGCAATTACTTAAAATTGTTAGTACATATATAATTCCGTAATGTCTTTTTTCATCCGGCTACCTATATTAGTTTTTTTGATCAATCTACAATAAGGAATCCGCTATCTTACTTCAATAACACATCTTCATTATTTCTAATCCCGAACTGGGGTTGTTAAGATAAGACAGAATTAATGGAAATTCAAGGTATTATATACTTCTTTTCTTTATCATCTTTTTCATTATCCTCTAAATCAACATTATTTTTTTTACTGTTTTTTTTCCAATTCATTTTGCTTATTTCGCTGAATTTCACAAATTGAAAGTTGCTATCTTTATTTTTTTCCAGCCATTTCTTTAACAGATTAAGAACTATAGGATATGGCTTAATCACAGCCACTACTTGATTACTTAAGTATGCTTTATTTTCCAAATCAGTAAGCTCATTATTTATTGTGCTGATGTCTAACTCTTTTTTTCCTATAACATTGAATGTAATTAACTCTATTTCATTATTGTTGGTATTTAGCAAATTATCTAGTTGCCTAGTGCCATCTAAATCACGAAAAAGTATAGGTAATTTAGCACTTTTTAATGTAGGGATGATAACATTAACATCATTAATAGATTGGGTAAAAGTTTCATCATCACTTATGTACAATCCTACTATAGCTTTACTAATATTAAGCACAGCATTAAGCCTATCAAGATTATCGCTATCAGTTAAGTTATCAAGCAATGCATAAGGACCAGGATCATTGAACTGGTAATTTGATGGCTGTATTGGTAAAGTCATCAATGCATCATGTTGTAGATTATTAGCTTGCTCGATCAATGCAACTACGTTATTAGCATAAGGAGTAAAGATAAAGCTTACATGATCAGGAAAACTTAAAGCTTCTTGAAAAATTTCTTTATTTAATCCAAGATTTGAAATTACCACTGCTATTTTAGGAGGAATATTTTCTATTTCCGAGATTTGTCCTCCAACCTTCTCTTGATTAGATAATGCTTCACTTTTTAAATCACTCTTATAAAAATAAATTACTCCAATTACTATAAAAAAAACTAATAAAAATAAAATAAACGATAATATTATCAATCTCTTATGATAATTTTGCTTCAAATATTTGTTTAGAAAGTTAAATTCCATCATCAATAATTAGTTATAGTTAATAATAAATTAGTTTAATTTATGGCTTAGTATAATTGTTAAAATCTCTTAGCTTACTTAAATATGTTGATAATCTAGTTTGAGAGATTTCTTTTATCTCACCAACTCTTAAGCTACCTAACTTAAATTCTCCGTATCCTATTCTTATTAACCTAGTCACTTCCAAGTCAAAATACTCTAATATTTTTTTTATTTCTCTATTTTTCCCTTCGCTAAGAATCATCCTAATCCAACTAATATTATTGATTTGCCTATCTACAATCACTTTAGCTTTTTTATATGAGATTCCATCTATAACCATTCCATTTTCTATCTCATCAATATATTCAGGCAACAGTCTTCCAAATACCCTACAACGATATTCTCTTAAAAAATTATTGGATGGTAGCTCTAAAAATCTTGCTAACTCACCGTTATTAGTAAGTAATAGCAAACCTTCAGTATTATAATCTAAACGCCCGATTGAAATTAAGCGAGGCAAATCATTCGGTAAATCATCAAATACTGTTGGCCTATTTTGAGGATCTTTAGAACTGGTAATAGTGCCTTTTATTTTGTGTAAAGCCCATAATCTAGGCTTAGTATCAGGAAGAGTATATAGTTCATTGAGATCAGGAAGTAAAGTTTTCTCTATTACTACTTTATCATCTTTTGCTATTTGAGTTGCTAAGTTATCTATAACTTTACCATTAACTAAAACCTTTTTAGCTATGATAAAAATCTCTGCTTTTCTACGTGAGCAATAACCAGCTCTCGCTATAAACTTAGCTAATCTCATACTTTTATTATCTATAATTTCCAAACTTTTGTTATATAATACATAATATTGTTATATTATAGATTAAAGCGCCATAATTTCTTTACAGGCGTTTACTATCCTCTCGCATGCTTTAACTAATTTTTCTTCACTAGTTGCATAAGAAATACGAAAATGCTCATTAGCTCCAAAAGCTTCTCCTGGGACAACTGCCACTAAATGTTTATCCAGTAAATAAGAGCTAAAATCTTGGCTACTGTTAATCAGCACATTCTCGTTAGTATGCTTTCCAATTAACATACTACAATTGATAAACAGATAGAATGCTCCTTCAGGAACAAATAATTCTAATCCTGGAGCTTCTTTTAAAAGATCAATAACTAGATCCCTTCGCTTCTGAAATAATTCTTTACCAGTTTTAATTATAGTTTGATCTCCATTTAACCCTTCTACTGCAGCAAACTGACTAATTGATGAAGCGTTAGAAGTGCTTTGAGATTGAACCGTTACCATCGCTTCTATTATTTCCTTAGGTCCTGCACCATACCCTATACGCCAACCAGTCATAGAATAAGATTTAGATAAACCGTTCACTGTCAAAGTACGCTGCTTTAACTTAGGCTCTACTTGTGCTAAAGTAAAAAACTTTTTGTGATCAAAGATAATATGTTCATATATATCATCGGATAAAATATAAACCTGAGGGTGATCCAATAATACCTCAGCAATTTGTTTTAATTCCGCTTCTGAATAAACAGCTCCTGTTGGATTGCTAGGAGAATTTAAAATAAGTAACTTAGTCTTTTTAGAAATTGCATTTTTTAACTTTTCAGGTTGTAACTTAAAGGAATCTGCTATAGGACAATCGATAAAAACTGGCTTACCCTCAGCTAATAATACCATATCAGGATATGAAACCCAATACGGAGCAGGTATAATAACCTCATCATCCTTATTAATAATGCTCATTAAAGCATTGTAAATTACTTGCTTAGCACCATTTGCTACTACTATTTCGTTTAGCTGATAATCCAAATTATTTTCGCGATGTAATTTAGCCTGTATAGCTTCCTTTAATTGCTTGATTCCATCAACTGCAGTGTATTTAGTCTTTCCTTCATTGATTGCCTTGATTCCAGCATTCTTAATATTCACTGGAGTATCGAAATCTGGCTCTCCTGCACTTAAACTAACTACGTCTATTCCTTGATTAATCAAGCTTATCGCTTTACTTGTTATTGCTAATGTTGGTGATGGTTTTACTAAACTAACTCTATGAGATAACATTTTTTGCTTATATTAAATTATATGGATAGTATTAAAGCTTAGTGTAATTAGAGATATCTGTCGCAAATGAAACATTACCAAATTCAATAATGATTCATAGCTAACTTTTAATTAAACCCGTAATCTTAGATTAAGCTTTATATAAAAGATTTCGAAAATTTTATTGGTGCCTTTAACTGGACTTGAACCAGCACACCCCCGAGGAGTAACAGATTTTGAGTCTGCCGCGTCTACCATTCCGCCACAAAGGCTTTTCCATCAAGTTTTTAAAAAGACTTGAAGTGATCTAAGTTACGCCACAGCCTAGCTTATTACTCAAATAACATCAAGTCTATTTTTACTTTAAGAGATTTTAATTCTTTAATAACTTATAAAGCCGTTTTAATTAATAGGGTATGAATTAGTTATAGAAAAGTGATTTTTATCTGTGTTATCTTTTTTCAAAATTACTAAAGCCTTATTTTGAGCTATAGTTTCAGTTTTACCCTTTTCTAAAGCATAACCAACTTGCTTATCGAACTTTTTAGTCACGTATAGTTTTTTATTACTATTGCCATTTAGCCACTTTGCTATTTTATCTATGTTTTCATTTAACACTGCTTTAATTGTTGCATTTGCTTCATCTAAGCTATTGTAACTACTAACTATTGCTATTTTAGAATCATTTTTCAAAATTTCACCTAAACTATCTTTAGTTGCTCCAATATGCTTAGTGACTATATTGTTATTACCGAGCTTACTTACGTCAGTTCCTTCTATAATCGTTTTCAACATATCAGCTGTTACTGGAGTAACAACTGCAGCGGTAGCGTTAGACTCAGTACTAGTAGTACTAGTAGTAGTAACGGTAGAACTGTTTGAACTAGCATTGTCACCGTCATGTGATGGACAGCTAAACGCTAAGCTTGAATTAAAAATAACGCTAGAAGCTAAAAGAAAATTTATTAGTGATGTTTTTGTAAAAACTTTACTCATACTAGTCCAAAATTAGATTTGAATTAATTAACATATTTTTTTAAAACAATAAGAAGCCAACCCTTAAGTAATTATAGTTTAACATAAACTAAACATTACAATATTATGTCAGTAATTATTTGCTTTATATACTTAATTAATTAAGGTAAGCTTTCATTTAAGTAAAGAATAAAAAAGCTAAAACTAACAATTAATTTTTAACTTACTATTATCTAAGGTTAAAATTTAGTAATGCTGCTTAATTAATATATAAATATTTTATTATGACAACAAGCCGCAAGTATAAAATAGGATGTGCTTGGGACAATAAATCTCATTTAGCTACTAAAGCTTTCAATGAACTAAAGTCATTATATCCAACGATTGATGGCATTGATTTGACTTCAACTGTTTATCAAAAAAATCACCATATCGTTCATCCAAAATACGATTTTATCGTTACTTTAGGAGGAGATGGAATAATGCTAAAAACTTTACACAAATTTATGTTAAGTAATATTCCAATATATGGGATAAATATGGGATCTATAGGATTTTTACTTAATGAGTACAATAGCAATACAAATAACTTAATTACTATGCTTGAAAAATCAGCAAAAACTAAGCTACATCCTTTAGAAATGACGGCTATTACTATGAAAGGCAAAGAGTGTAAAGCATTAGCCGTTAATGAAGTTTCTCTATTAAGACAAACATCTCAAAGTGCTAAAATAAGAATTAGTATAAACGACCAAGTTCGCTTAGATCAATTAATTGCAGATGGAATTTTGATTGCTACTCCCGCTGGAAGTACTGCTTACAATTTCGCAGCTCATGGCCCTATAGTACCAATTGACGCAAACATATTATTGTTAACTCCTATAAGTCCATTTAGGCCAAGAAGATGGAGAGGCGCTCTGCTTTC
This sequence comes from uncultured Candidatus Midichloriaceae bacterium, assembly GCA_964387585.1. Taxonomy (GTDB): domain Bacteria; phylum Pseudomonadota; class Alphaproteobacteria; order Rickettsiales; family Midichloriaceae; genus CAYLWW01. Next base: position 3,933 of record CAYLWW010000004.1, on the reverse strand, counting down.
AAGAAACAGCAAACTAAATTTTTTAAATATTTCTCCAGTTAATAGGCCTATAAGTGCTACAGCTGACTCTATGGAAGTTAGAGATGTAGAATCGGTAGAGGTTGTCGAAAGAATTGATATTGAAATGACTATTTTATTTGATAAAGATGATGCATTAGAAGAAAGGATACTGAAAGAGCAATTTGCAAATTAAGTAATTTAGTAAATTGCAAAAATTTTAAAAAGGCAAAGAGCATATTGCTAATATAGTTCTTAATCGTTATATTAATTAAAAAAAGTGATTCATAATTAGTACAAACTTATGTTGAAGTATTTAAAGATAATAACTATATTACTAATACAATTGGGAATAGGAAGTAATCCCATTATGGCTGAATCTAATCAACCTATAGCAACTGATAGCCGTATCAAAACATTCGTATATAACGAAAACGAAGTATTTCCAATAGTCCTACATTACGGATATCAAACCGGAATAGAATTTGCTAAAGGTGAATTTATACAGACCTATTCTGTGGGTAATAATTATGCTTGGCAATTCAATATCATAGGTCGCACTTTATTTATCAAACCTATGGAAGAAAATATTTTAACTAATATGACAGTAATAACCAATAAAAGGCGTTACTATTTTGAGCTGCAATCTAAAATGATGTCTGATGCTATAGATCAAGATCTAGCTTATGCTGTAAGATTTTTTTATCCTGATGATGAAACTGATAGAATCAGCCCTAAGCAGATAACTACAAAAGCGGAAAGTAATGTTGTGGTACCTGTAATTAAACCTTATAACTTTAATTATTCAGTTTCTGGACCAATAAAAATAGCTCCTTCAGTTGTATTTGACGATAATCAGAGTACTTTTTTCAAATATGAAAATGGCATTCCTAATTCAATCAATATCACAACTGTTTGGAATAATGAAATTATTACACTAGATAGTCGCAAAATTGGTGATTATTTGGTAGTTAATCATATAGGAAAAACATTTGAAATTAGTATTAAAGGGCAGAAGGTAAATGTCGTAGCTCGCTAACTGTAATACAATATTGTATTACTTATGTATAGTCATGTATAGTCGCGAAATATAGAGAAAGCTTATAAAGTCATAAAAATAATATATTAATACTTTTCCCATACCTCAATTAACTACAAGGTTTATATGCTAGATAATGAGAATAATAATTTATACGAAGATAAGCAAAATGCTTCAGCAGAAAGCAATTCGAATCCTAAAGCTTCCTTAAAGGAAAGCTTTTCTGTAGTTGCTTCTAGTGAAAGCTCTAAAAGAGCAATAGTGTTAGCTATATTAGGAATTATGATATGGGTTATGTATTGGCTATTTTTTAAAAATAAAGAAGATAGTAAAAATAATATCGATAAACAGCCTAGTTCTAACAGAGTACAAGAAGTAAAACAACAATCTACTTTAGTTACACAAGCTCAAGATCAAATACAAGCGATTCAACCTTCTACTAAATTGCCAGCGCCATTACCGTTGCAACAACCTACACCACCACCACCACCACCTCCACCTCCACCTCCTCCACCTGTAGCTCCAAATATAGCTATTACCCCACCAACTACAGGTAATAATATATTTTCAACACCACAACAAGATAAAGCACCTAATGAACAAGAAGCAGAAGCTAAAATGAAGACTAATATAATGGTCTTTGGCGGAGGCGGTGGAGGGGGAAATAGTAATTCTAAAACTTCAACTACCAGTAGTATAAAAGCTAATAGCAGCCAATTTTTAGGTTTTGATGGAGGAACTATAGATAGTAGTAAGCTAGAACCTACCTCATCTCCTCGTAATATAGCTACTAAAGTTACATCTTTAGAACGTACTATACTTCAAGGCAAAGTAATAGATGCTGTCTTAGAAACTGCAATTAATACTAATTTATCAGGAACTGTTAGAGGAATAGTAACTAGAGATGTTTATGCTGAACACGGAAAAAATGTTCTTATTCCAAAAGGATCGCGTCTTATAGGAGCTTATGACACTTCTGTAGCACCAGGTCAAACTAGGGTTAATGTTAGTTGGTCGCGTTTAATTACTCCCTATGGCATAGATATAAAAATTGATTCAGTTGCTACTGATCCTTTAGGTAGAGCTGGAGTTATAGGGGTTGTAAATGATAACTTTACCAATCAGTTAGCTAATGCATTTTTAGTCTCTTATTTAATACCATATTTAACAACGAGGCTTTCTGGAACTGGTAATGATCAAATTGTCACTACTACAAATGTAGGAGGTACCAATACCACTCCTGGCAACAATACTACTCCTAGCAATAATACCGTACCTGCTAGTAACACTGCTCCTGGCACTGTTACTACTCAAGGCAGTGCTGCAGCGTTAGCCATGCAAAGTGCCAGTCAGCAATTTAGCCAGATTGCTACACAAGCTATCAATAATGAATTCTTTACTGCACCAACGATTACGGTTGATCAAGGAACAAGGGTTAATATTTTGGTCCAAAAAGATCTAGAATTCCCTGAAGAAGCAATTAATATAATGAGGCAAGCACAAAACGAGAATATGCTACAATGAATTTTACTGCTTTAGAAACTTATTTAGAGCCATTAATAATAATTTTCTCTGAAGAAGGAGTAAATGAGGTTTCAATCAATGTTCCCGGGGAAGTATGGGTAGAAAAGCGTGGTGATATTAGAAAAGAAGTCATTCCTGCATTAGATTTTGAGCATTTAAAAGGTCTAGCTTTGTTAGTTGCTCGTTCTACTGATCAAAAAATTAGCGAAGAATCACCACTACTTTCTGCTACTTTGCCAAATGGATTTAGAATTCAGATCGTCATAGCACCAGCTTGTGAGCCGGGAACCGTAGGTATGTCTATCAGAAAACCTTCTAGCATGAACCTTGACCTTGACGGCTATGAAAAATTAGGCGCATTTGATAATACTTCAGTAGAAGAAGTAGTAAATGAAAAAGATCTTATGCTAGCAGAATATCTTAAAGATCATAAGATAAAGGATTTTTTATATAATTCAGTAATATTCAAAAAAAATATAATTGTCAGTGGCGGTACATCTACCGGTAAAACTACTTTTACCAATTCTATGCTGAAAGCCATTCCTAGTGAGGAAAGATTAATCACTTGTGAAGACGCTAGAGAAATTGATTTAAAAGACCACCCTAATCACTTGCATCTATTAGCCTCTAAAGGTGGACAAGGCAGAGCTAAAGTTACGATACAAGACTTAATTGAAGCCTGTCTCCGCCTAAGGCCTGATAGAATAATAGTTGGGGAGTTAAGAGGAGCAGAAGCATTTAGCTTTCTAAGGGCTATTAATACTGGTCATCCTGGTTCTATATCGACTCTGCATGCCGATACACCTAAAATGGCTCTCGAGCAACTAAAGCTTATGGTTATGCAAGCTGGCCTGGGAATGCCCCCTGACCAAATACGTGAGTATATATTAAATGTTGTTGATATTGTGGTTCAGCTAAAACGCGCTGAAAAAGGACGGCGTTATGTTTCAGAAATTTATTTTAAAGGTTGTAATAATCAACTATAAATTAAAAGAGATTACTGAAGGAGTAATGTGTAATAATGCCTTCTAGTGGATTATGATCTATAGTAAATACCAAGAAGCTATAAAAATATACCGAAACAAAGTCTTGTATACCTTTAAGATTAAGACTTCAATTATTACAGGCTTATCAAAGTCACCAAGCATTGGAGCATCTACGAAAAAAGCTTAAGTAGTCGAAAAAAGTATTTAAGAAGATTAGTATCAGGATCCCAACTGATCTAGCTGATTAGCAAGAATAAGCGTCACACCTAATACTAAGTGATTTACTATAATATACTGGCACCCGCTTGTTTTCAAGGAACTTGCAACACAGCACTGTTTAATTTTTGGATCCAACACTTTCTTGTGCCAACTTTAAAACATGGGCAA
>CAYLWW010000003.1:0-35655 GCA_964387585.1 uncultured Candidatus Midichloriaceae bacterium | reverse complement strand
ACCAGACACAGATCTATGTGGAATTTTTTAGTTCACATAATGGCCACTCTTCTTGCTTACTCAATGAAAAATAATAAACCTAAAGTTACCATGAATCGATCCTTAAAATATGCTTAATCCATTATTGGGGTTCTAAGACTTGATCTGCTCAAATGAGGTATAGTTTTTCTTGGAAGCTGTAAAGTACATCACATCCAAAGGTAGTCCTGTCATTTACGAAATGCAACTATTGCTTCAGCTTCAGAAATTACAGTAGATTTGATCTTTTTAGTCCCCATAGGAAGATCTTTTATATCTTCTCGTTTCTTCCAATTTAGAATCAGGATGATCTTCTATATAAGGTATACTGCTGCTACTAAGTTTTAATTTTAAGCAGCAGCAATATAATACTTTAATCAATACTTATTTGTCCAATTGGCTTTCTTCATCTTCTATTAAGTCTATATTCAAACATAATGATCTTAATTCTTTTACCATAACGTGGAAAGATTCAGGTATACCACAGTTAAAAGCATTATTACCTTTAACCATAGCTTCATAAACTTTAACCCTTCCCTCTACATCATCAGATTTTACAGTAAGCATTTCTTGAAGAGTATAAGCTGCACCATAAGCTTGAAGTGCCCAACATTCCATTTCTCCAAAACGCTGTCCTCCAAAGTGAGATTTTCCTCCTAATGGTTGCTGAGTAACTAAACTATATGGGCCAATGGAACGAGCATGAATCTTATTATCAACTAGATGATCTAATTTCATCATATAGATGTAACCAACTGTAACTTTACGTTTGAAAGCCTCTCCTGTTCTACCATCAATTAAAGTAACTTGACCTGATGTATCAACATTAGCTTTTCTTAATAGAGAATCTATATCACTTTCTTTGGCACCATCAAACACAGGAGTAGCTAAAGGTAATCCTTTTTCTATATTAGATGCTAGTTCTAACATTTCCTCAGAATTCATCTTCTTAATTAATTCTATTATTTCCTTAGAAGTAATATTATCAGCTTCATATATCTCTATTAATTTGTCTTGTAATAACTGGATATTATCCTGCTCTTGCCGAACTTTTTTAATAGCATCAGATACTTGCTTACCTAAATTAGCTGCCGCCCAACCTAAATGAGTCTCCAAAATTTGTCCTACATTCATCCTTGATGGAACACCCAAAGGATTTAAAACTATATCTACCGGAGTACCATCTTCTAAAAAAGGCATATCTTCAATAGGAACTATTTTAGAAACAACACCTTTATTACCGTGACGACCAGCCATTTTATCTCCTGGCTGCAACTTTAGCTTAGTAGCTAAATAAACCTTAACAACTTTTAGAGCTCCTTGAGGCAAATCTTCACCACTTTGAACTTTTTCTATATTACGTTTTAGAGTATTTTCTAATTCATCTTTTGCTGTATCGTAGAATAGCTTTAATTTGCTGATTTTCTCCATTACTTCAGTATCTTCAACTACAAGCTGCCACCAAGAGCGCTGAGGAATACCATGCAATAAACTAGGTATCAAAATAGTGTTAACAGGAATAAGTTGCTTCTGCCCTGCTACTACCTTTTGGTTTATTAATACATTTTTTAATTTAGTATAAACAAAATTTTCTATTATGGTTAATTGATCATTTTTATCCTTAGTTAGCTTATCTATTTCAATACGTTCTAGAGCTATAGCACGTTCATTTTTCTCTACTCCTCTTCTAGTGAATAAACGTACGCCTATTACAGTACCTTTTATTCCTGGAGGTACACGAAGTGATGAATCTCTTACTTCAGCAGCTTTTTCGCCAAAAATAGCTCTCAACAACTTCTCTTCAGGAGTCAAAGGAGACTCAGTCTTAGGAGTAACTTTACCTACTAATATATCTCCTGCTTTAACTTCAGCACCAATATGAACTATACCATTCTCATCCATATACATTAATGCATCTTCAGCTACATTAGGAATATCTCTAGTAATTTCTTCAGGCCCTAAACGAGTATCACGAGCTACTACTTCAAATTCTTCAATGTGAATAGAAGTATAAACATCTTCTTTTACTATACGCTCAGAGATTAGTATAGAATCCTCGAAATTATAACCATTCCAAGGCATAAATGCTACTAGAACATTTTTACCTAAAGCTAGCTCACCTAAATCAGTACAAGGTCCATCAGCTATAATATCACCTTGATTAACTCTATCACCAACTTTAACTATAGGAATTTGATTAATACAAGTACCTTGGTTAGATTTTTGATATTTTACTAAGGTATATATATCTACTCCTAAGCTTTCTGCGATATCATCACTTTCGCTTTTTATTACTATCCTATTAGCATCAACAGTCTCAACTATACCACTTCTACGAGCTACAACAACAGCAGCTGAATCAGAAGCCACTACAGACTCCATGCCTGTACCAATTAGTGGAGCTTCACTTTTTAATAGTGGCACTGCTTGCCTTTGCATATTAGAACCCATTAAAGCTCTATTAGCATCATCATTCTCTAAAAATGGAATTAGAGATGCAGCAACAGAAACTAACTGCTTTGGCGATACGTCTATATAATCAATTTCTTGAGGTACAACTACTATGAATTCTCCTTTACGCCTACAATTAACTAATTCACTTATAAAACAACCGCTAGCATCTAAATTAGCATTTGCTTGAGCTATAGTATATTTAGGCTCTTCTATAGCAGAAAGATAACATATTTCATCAGTTACCTTACCATCAATTACTTTGCGATAAGGACTTTCTAAAAATCCATACTTATTTACTCTAGCATAAGTAGCTAATGAGTTGATTAACCCTATATTTTGACCTTCTGGAGTTTCAATAGGGCAAAGCCTACCATAGTGACTAGGATGAACATCTCGAACCTCAAACCCCGCTCTTTCACGAGTCAAACCGCCAGGTCCTAAAGCTGAAACTCTTCTTTTATGAGTTACTTCAGAAAGAGGATTAGTTTGATCCATAAATTGAGAAAGCTGAGAAGTGCCGAAAAATTCGCTTACTATAGACATTAAAGTTTTATAGTTAACTAAGTCATGAGGCATTACAGTATCAATTTCTACCGTATTCATCCTTTCTACTATAGAACGCTCTATACGAACTAATCCCAATCTAAATTGGTTCTCTATTAGCTCACCAACAGATCTTATACGTCGATTACTTAAGCTATCTATATCATCTACTTCCCCAACTCCATCTTTTAAGCTTACAAGCTGCTTTATAAAAGCTATAATATCTTCCTTACGTAAGCAATTTACATCCTCTGGAACATTCAAATCATGTTTAATATTAATCTTCATTCTGCCTACAGCAGATAAATCATACCTTTCATTTTCAAAAAATGTGCTATTTAAAGCAGCTTCAGCAACTTCAGGGCTCGCAAGTTCTCCTGGTCTTAATATTCTGTATATATCACATAAAGCTTCTTCACGAGTTAAATTCTTATCTGCTATAAGAGTGTTTCTTATATAAGGACCAACCCTTACATTATCAATATCTAAAATATTAATTTGATCCAACTTTAGAGTTGTAGCAATAAATTCTAAAATGGAGTCAGTTAACTCATTTCCCGATTCAATTAATAAATCATTACTCACATCATCATAAATCGAAGAAGCTATATAACGACCAATCAAGTCCTCCTTATCAACCTTATAATATCTGATTTTACTTGAAGAAGCCTTTCCTTTATCAATAATTTTTGGAGTAACTCTAACATCAGCATTAAGCAAAACTTCCCCAGTATCGAAATCTATTATATCCTTACTAGGTTTAACACCGCGAAAATCATCTATATTAAATTGCGCTACCCAACTTTCATCACGACGGTAGTATACTTTAAAGTTATAAAAATTACTTAAAATTTCATCCCTACTTAAGCCTATCGCCCTTAACAAGTTTGTGATATAAAGCTTACGTTTTCTATCTATGCGGAAAAATAGTAAATCTTTTGAATCAAATTCAAAATCAAGCCAAGAACCTCTATAAGGTATAACTCTAGCTGAATAAAGATATTTTCCTGAAGTGTTATTTTTACCTTCATCATGAAAATAAAAAGCTCCAGGAGAACGATGCATCTGAGAAACTATAACACGCTGAGCTCCATTTATTACAAATGTGCCACTATCTGTCATCAGGGGTATCTCACCCATGTATACATCTTGTTCTTTAATACTTTTTACTTCTTTAACGCCTATCTCGGTATCATCCCAAACTATAAGGCGCATAGTCACTACTAAAGGCACAGCATAGTTTACGCCACGCTGTATACACTCTGATATATCATATTTTGGAGTACCTAATGTATATTTGACATACTCCAGAGTAGCTTTTCCATCGTAATCTGAAATAGGGTAAATAGACCGAAGAATCAGTTCTAATCCCTTGTTCATCCTAGAGTCTGGCTTTACTGCAATTTGTAAAAAATCCTCATAAGATCTCTTTTGTACTTGTATCAAATTCGGTATTTCAGCAATACTAGGAATTTTCCCAAAACTTTGTCTTATTCTTTTTCTAGAGGTAAATGAAGATATGGAAGACACTGCTTAAATAAAACCAAAATTAAATTGTTAATAAAAAGTTTTTAACTTATCACTATAAATTAAAATTACTTTAGTTTTTATATTAGATCATTCACTTGAATAAAACTAAAAAATAAAAACAACTTTCTAAATGAGCTAATAATTCTTTAATTCCATATAAGCTTTTAAATATGGTAACTTTTATATTATTAATTATAGCATCTTATAAACATAAACAAGAGAATGAATGTTTAATTAGCATTAAAAAGCGAATCTTTATAATAAAGGCTAAACTGATCCAAGATACTAAGTAGAAAACATATTAAGTAGCAAATATAGTGCAGATAAAAATAAACTATTAAATATAAAACTATAGAACATACATAAGTAAATTACTATTGACAAGTATAAGAAATTAATTTGAGCAAATATTTTTATTTGTAATCAAACTTTCTAAGCTTATAATTTTGCTTTAACTAACTTTTTCTCCGCACTTGAGGTGCTATTACTTAGAGTTTGGGTAGTTAATTTATTTTTTTGCGTATACTTTTTTTTATCAGGCTCAAGATCTTTATCAACTGTAATCGAATTTATGTTTTTATCCTTTGATTTGCTTTTAACAATCACAGGTGATTTTACTTTTTCCTGTGAAACTTTATTTTTCTCTTTTTTTGTAGACTTAACAGTAAAATTTTCTATTTTCTTTATCACGTTTAAAACTTGTTCAGCATCTCGAGCTTTTTCTATATTACCCTCTAAACGATCAGCTAATTTTGCTGCAGCATCAGTCATAAAAGACATATCATTTATCAATTCTTCAGCTTTAGTAATATAGCCCTTCAGTTCATTAGCCGCATTATATGAGGCTTCTTTAAGGTTAGCTATACTTTTATGAGTATTTATTATAGCTGTATCAAAAGTTCTTACTAATTCCACTAAGTCTTTACGACTTTGCTTTAGTTCGTTAATACGCTGATTTAAACGCCAACAAAAAGCTATGGTCAAACCAAGCAATAGCACTATAATAATATCTAATACAATTCCCATATTTTTATAATAAAATAAAAATTATCATTAAAAATTTTTATTACAAAGCAATAAGTTATTAACGCTACTATGTAATACTATTAATAGGATTGTTAAATTGTATAGCTACACTATCTCCAACTTTACCTAATTTAGCTTTGCCAACTAATTTATTGTTAGCTCTAACCTCAACTTCTTCATCAAATAATTTATCTATTACTATAGTATCACCAACTTTTAGTTTACTTAATTCTCCTAAAGTAGATAAATTATCACTAATTACAGCTTCTACATTCAAGCTTAAATCTTCTAAAACATTAGCTATATGATTTTCCCAAATCTTATTATCCATATTGACAGGATAATATAGTCTAGATAATATACTTTTAAATGGATTAAGCAAGCTTAATGGGAAAATAAAGTCTATTTTACCAGAACGCTCTCCTATACTAAACTCTGTTCTACATAAATATAATGGAGTATCGCTTGATAGTGGCAATCCATATCTTAAATTACTTTCTAAACCAGCAAAAATAAAATTTTCTTGGTAAATTGGTTCAAAAATAGAATTTAAGTTGCTTAAAATTATTTCTATAGTACTGCTTAGAATTTCTTGTTCTATAACAGTAAATTGCCTATCTTCAACTCTTAATGAAGGTTTTAAGAGTCTACCACCCAACATTATTTCTATTAATGAGTAAACGAGCTCATTATGAATTACGATAGCACCGTTATCATTTAAAGATGGTGCTGAGAAAATAGCTGCCATAGTAGGAAGCTCTAATGCTTCTATGTACTCACCGTAATTAACTGGTAGAATAGCTTCAATATCTAAATTAATCGTCTCGAAAACTTTAACTCTAAAGGTAAGAGCTAACTTATTAATGAAATCAACAAGTAACGCTTCTAAAGTAGGTAAGCGATGTGCTTTATTTAATTCAGCATTAATTAGTAAATCTACGCCCTTACTTTTTTGCATAATATATTATAATATAAATTATTTTAACCATTAAGCTTTATTAATGGTTACTGAATCAAAACATCTTCGAATACAATATCAGTTATTTTATTTGGATAAAGTACTTTATTAATCCTAAGTAATAATTCTTCACGTAATTTATACAAACCTATAGAGCCATATAAGTCAGAGGGCCTCAACTCACGCAAATAAAGTACAATAATATCTTTTATTTTAGGCATCCATTTCTTAGTTGCTTCTATGTTATCCAAGCCGTAAATTTCAAAAGATATTTTTAATTTTACATAACTTATCCCTTTTCCTTTAGTGTCAAGATTGATTATCATTTCACCTAAAGATAGGAAAGTTACCGTGGAATTTTCCCTTTCTAGCTCTTTAGCTAATTCTTTTCCTTTTTTATCATAGTAATAAAAAGTGAAGATACCTGACAATATAATTATTATTGATACTAAAGATATAGCCAGTATCCAAATTAACTTTTTATTTTTTGGCTGAAGATTATTATCATTTAAGCTTTCAGTAACTTCATTTTCTAAGTTTGGAGAATCAAAATTTTTCATTTGCACTTAAGCCCTTACCTTATCTTAAAAATAAACTAGCTAAAATATAAATTGATTCATTTTAAAATTAATGAAATAGCAGAGTATTTTTAGTTTTAATATAATTAACATTATATTTCTATTATAATATTGGCTTAAGGGCAATAAAAAATTTTTAAAATGAACCGATAGTACTCAGCTAGTTTTAAATTATAATTCGTCATTATGGCTTCTTTCAAACCTTTCATGTTTTTCCTGTGCCTCAATACTTAATGTTGCTATTGGCCTTGCTTCTAAACGTTTTAGACCAATAGGCTCTCCCGTATCTTCACAATAACCATATTGGCCTTTTTCTATTCTTATCAAAGCCATTTCTATTTTTTCTATTAATTTACGAACTCTATCCTTACTTTTCAACTCAAGAATGATATCTAACTCAACAGTTGCCCTATCATTAAGATCAGGTTCGTTCCAATTTTCTTCTTTCAATTGCATTAAAGTTTGCAGAGATTCTTTTTCTAATTCACTACGCCAATAGATAAGCTTACGCTTGAAATATTCTAGATGCTGAGGACACATATACTCTTCTTGCAAACTAGGCTTATAATGATCATCAATAATGTTAATATTTTTGGTCATATTTAAAAAGTACATTTTAATCAACTTAAATTATTTTTTTATAAATTATTTTTTATTTTATTTAATAATAATAACTATAAAAATAATATCAAGATAAAGTAAATTAAAAAACGATTACTAAGTTTATTGCAAATATATTAAAAAAGCACGTAAAAATTAACATATTTAGTTCAATAATTAGCTATCTCAGTGAGTTAATAATTGTAAAAGTTAAATGGTAATAAGAGATTGATTTTAAATAAATATTTTTAAAAATCAGCTACCAAAAAATAATTATAATTTTAAGAATTAAGAAAAATTATAAGGATCTATATCAATTTTTACTTTTACCGAATTAGGAATAGGACAAACTGAAATCCAATTCTTGATAATTTTCTGTAAGTTTATATTTTTTTCAGCTTTAACTATAAATCGATAACGAAATTTTTTATTCAATATCGTTAAAGGTGACGGAGAAGGTCCCCATACGATTAATTTATCACTCATATCAGGTGCAAATTTAGCAATCATCTCTGCGTACTCTATTAATTTACCTTCATTAGATGAGGTAAAGTGGATAATTGCTAAACGAGTAAAAGGCGGCATATTAGCTTCTTTACGATATTGCAATTCTAAATCAGTAAAATCTTGTTTTTTTCCATTAACAAGACATTTTAACAATGGATTCAATGGTTCATGGGTTTGTACCAATACAGTGCCGCGTTCTTTTTCTCTACCCGCACGTCCTATAACTTGATATAATAACTGATAAGTCCTTTCTAGTGACCTTATATCTCCTCCAACATTACTAATATCACCACCTAATATCACCACTAGCTGTAAATTGCTAAAATGCAGTCCCTTCGCTATTATTTGAGTGCCTATTATTATATCTACTTTTCCTTCAGTTATTGATTGAATTGCTTTTTGAGCTTTACTATAAGTAGACATAGTATCGCTAGTTACAGTAAGTAAGCGAGCTTGAGGAAGAAAGGTACTTACTTCTTCTGCTATACGCTCAACTCCTGCACCATAATTCACTATAGTATTTTCTTTATCACAATTATTACATCTTGAATTATAAGGTATATTGTAGGAACAATAATGACACTGAGCTATATTTTTCGCTTTATGATATACTAACCAAAATTGACAATTAGGGCATTTTACTTTTTCACTACAACTATTACAAAAAATTATTGGAGCATATCCTCTTCTATTAATAAATAATAGAGATTGTTTACCATTGTTATAAAAATTTATAATCTGATCACGAGTATAATCATGTAAATTATTGTCTACTTTTTTTGCCGATTTTTTTTGATTATTTAGATTATCAGTTTTAGAGAGAGTTAGATCTTCTTTTTTATTCGTTTTATTTAAATCTACTAATTCTATTTTGGGCAATACCACTCCGCTATAACGATTTTCTAACGTATAGTAATTAAATTTCGCTTTTTTAGCACTCAGTATTGTATCTATAGATGGAGTAGCAGAAGCTAGTATTATAGGTATATCTTCTAGTTTAGCACGTAATATAGCCATATCTCTAGCATTATATATAACCCCTTCTTCTTGTTTAAAGGAATTATCATGCTCTTCATCTACTATAATCAAACGTAAATTAGAAAAAGGTAAAAATAATGCACTACGAGCCCCTACTATGAAATTAATTTTTCCTATTTGAAGACTATACCAAATTTTACTTTTAGAACTACTGTTAGCGTTAGAATGCCACTCTGCTAAATTACTAATACCCAATCTCATTTTAAAGCGCTCTGCTAGCTGAGTGGTTAAGACTATCTCTGGCACTAATACTAATACTTGCCCACCAAGTTCCATTATCTCTTGAGCTACCTTCAAATATACTTCTGTTTTTCCTGAACCAGTTACTCCATCTATTACTGAAACTGTATATTGATTAGAAGTAGCCAATATTTGGCTAGCTACTTCTTGTTGCTCTTCATTTAACAAAAAGTTTGAGTTAAAGCTTAAATCTACTGAATTAGCTTCATCGTAAATAGCACCAGAACTTTGTATTTCTTCTAACTTGCCTGCTAATTTTAACATCTCTTTATTAGCTAAGCCCAACACCATTTTAAATACCGCACCAAGGGGGGCCACGTTATATCTAGCTACCCAAGATATAAACTCGTGCATAGTTGATTTAAGATGAGGTAAAGATTTTAAAACTACTTTAACATTCCTGATCTTACCTATAGAAATAGCTTGATGAATGTAACTGTTGCCTTCAATTACCGTTTCATTCCATATTAATCCAATGAACTCTTTATTACCAAAAGGAACTATTACCCATTGCCCTATACAGTATTCTCTATCTTCATCAAGCACATATGTAAATGTTCGATCTAAAGGCGTGGGTAACAATACATCTATCAATTTACTCATTTTATATAATTGATTATGATCACTCTTAGCTAAATTAATAAATACTAAGGAGTATTATAGAAATGAAGATCTAATAAGCGCTTGAGTGATATATATAACTCCGTTTAAAAACAGTAAATAACAAGCAAAACATTGACTTATCAAAAAGATAGTAGCTATAAATAAAATGATATTTAAAATAACGTTATTTAGCTATACCAAAAATTTTAGCAGAAGTATGCTTTATTTTTTCTACAATATTTAAACCTATACCTTTTTCTTCAAACGCATGTAATTCTTCAGTGATTTTGAAATTAATGTTACTTTTAGCTAAATCACTAGCTACGTTAATAGCATTTAACATACCCTGAGTTTCTGAATTTCCATGCCCCTTAACTACTATACCATCTATACCAATAAACATGGCACCATTATTAGAATTAGGATCTATTCTCTTAAAAGTAGATTTCAAAGATGGTTTTAACAATGCCGCGCCAATTTTAGATCTAATTGAATTATTACATGCTTGTCTTAATAACTCCGTGCATATTCTTGCGGTCCCTTCAGATGCTTTTAAAGCTATATTACCTGAAAACCCATCCGTAACGATTACGTCAACATCACCCACTATTATGTCATGACCTTCTATATAACCCTTAAAATTCAAACCAGATTGATTTAATATATTAAAAGCCTTATGCTCCAACTCCCTACCCTTAAATCTCTCTACCCCAATATTAAGCAAGCCTATTTTAGGATCAGTAATTTTTAAAACTGACTTGGCAAAACAAGAACCCATTAAAGCAAATTGAAACAAAAATATTTCGTTACATTCGGAGTTAGCACCCATATCTAACATCACTGAACGACCTGATAAAGTAGGAAACAGTCCTATTATAGCTGGTCTTTTTACCCCAGGCAATGTTCCTAGCACTACTTTTGACATTACTAAAAGCGCCCCGGTATTGCCGCATGATACGCAAGCATGAGCAACTTTTTCTTTTACTGCCTCAATTGCTTTATGCATACTAGACCCTTTATTACGCAAAGCTTCTACTGGCGTATGCTCATCTGTCACTATTTTCTCTGTAGGAAAAAAGTGATAACGAGATTCTGGAATATTATAATCCTTAATCAGATCTGGTATAATAAGAGAGTCGCCAAAAATTAGGAAAAAAAGGTCGCTATGCTCTGAGCAAGCTATACTTATTGCTTCTAAAGCTGCCCTAGGTGAATTAACACCACCCATAGCATCAATGCTTATATTTATGATATTATTATCCATTTTGTGATTTTTAGCTTTTATAATAATATAAATACATATATTTACTTTGAAATTCAATGATTTGCTAAAATTATTCCTAAGCTATACACAAACAAAACTAGAACTGCTTTAAATTCGTCAAAAGCATAACCAGGTACGTTATAAATGTATAGATGAGCAATAAATATCTTAATATATTACTTAAAAATGAAGAGCTAGTAGAAGCCTTATCAGGCAAAAAGCATAAAATTGCATATGATCGATAAGCAACATACCAAATCTTTATTTGCTACTAGTTATACATTTCATAATGTTAATAATTCTAATATCGTAAGATAATATCACATAAATCACACATATACTACTTTCCCCAAATAATTATTTGATGCTAGCTATATTAAGCAGCTAGTAAAAATAATACTTATTAACTTCATAGTTATGAACTTTTCAAGCTAAATATAAGCAGGCATAGGTATATGAATGAGAAAATCGACTAAGGGATTCGAGCAGCTTTAAGGATTTCACTAGTAGAAAAACTACTTTTGGCCCACAATAATACACTTATTATAACTTGTTATAATAAGATTTTAAAATTAAGAAGTTATATTATTAATCGCTAGACGCTTCATTATTTGCTTGCTGCTTCTGCTTTTTCACTATACGACCGTTATAATACCCATCAACTAATGACATATGATGAGGTAGTTTAGGTTCACCAGTATTTTTATCAAAAACAATATTTATTGCTTTTAGCGCATCATGAGCTCTTCTTTGATTGCGCTTAGATTTAGAAGTTTTTTTCTTAGGTACAGCCATTTTTTTATTCGTTTTAAATGTTACTTTAACTCAAGCTGTTTTTTAATTAAAACTTTAATAAATTTCAAAATATAAAGAAAACAGCCAATGTAAAAAGTTATTTCAAGCTTAATTTTTTATTTTGGAATAACACTTATAATATACTAAGCAGATAAAATCTAGCTTTTTATTATTACAGATCTAAATAAGAGAGAATTTTATAAGATATTTTTTAGTTAGTTCAAATCTATACTTGGTATCATTAGCTATCAAAGGCTCAATAACAATTTCATCTTCTACATTTATATATAGCTTTTAATGTACTGAGCTAGATAGTTTTGTATTTATTTTTCTTTTTGCATTACTTAAATTTTAACTATACATTTGATTGATATTCTATATTTCCTTATTCCCATTATAATCAATGAGTTAGCGAAATACATTACAACTTCTTAACAATTGAGCGATTTAAAAATAAATTAATTCCATCAAACTTATTAAAAATATAACTTTACAGTTGACTTAAATTCATTAGACAGCTTTCTTATTATATAAAAACAAATAAAAAAGTGATTTTTTAAGCAATATTATAAGCAAACAATCTCATTATAAATGATATAAATGAAATTATTTGAATTTTTGTATATACAAAATTGCTAATGAGCTTATTAATAGAAAATCGGACAAAAATGTTAAAAAAATTATAAAAAGGTCTTTTATATGAGTGAATATGATTTTATTGATAGAAATCTACAAAATTTATTAAAACTAGATACACAGAAATTACGATTTTATGTTGATATAGATGAATTACAATATAGAATTGGATTAATGGAAATATTTAATGAGAAGAATTATAGTACATACTTCAAGCAATTTGAAAGGATTATAGATGCCGATAATAACTTTAGCGCAGAAGATAAGCAATACATAAATAGCACTCATCTAAAAAATAATAATTTTAATTCAAACTCAGTAGACAATGAAGAAATTACTAATGAGTTAATAACTACTATAGATAAAGGGAAACCTACTTTAAAAGCATATGTAAAAGAAATAAGTAATATTGTACTTTCCCAAAATTTAGAAGCCAAGAAATTGCACTCCTCTATTAGCGAATTCGAAGAAGAATTTAATAGCAGTAAAAAAGTAAAAGAAGCTATTAATAGCTTAAAAAAAGGAACAAATTTTACTAATTTAGATAGGGCTATGCAAAACATTATTGATGATAATAACCTATCTATTCAATATGATAAAGAACCACTTTATCATATTATTAAGGACTATAAAGAAATATATACAGAAATAGTAAAAGAAAATTCTTTAAATCAAAATGAACTGAAAAAGGTTAATAATAAAAAAGCTGATTTTGATATAGTAATCAATTTCATAGAAGATAGGATAGAAAATAAAAATTCGAGTGAAGCTATAAAGAATTTAAATATTTTAAAAGCAGAAATAAAAAAATCTCAAGACATACTTGATTTAAAGATAGGCAAAAAAAATAGCAATATCATCATTAGCGCATTAGAAGAAACTCATCCCAATAGCAATCAAACTTCAGCAGATAAATTAGTTACTATATTAAAAAGTATATCAGAAGTATTAACTGATAAAAGTAACGTTAAGCATAATACTAAAATGCCTGAACCACTTACTAAAGAAAACTTAAGTAAATGGTCGGAAAAAATTAACAACTCAAAGCAACTCAAAGAAAAAGAAAGTAAAATTTTAGCGTAATATTAATATAATTTAACAGTAGGAAATAATAGAAAAACTGTAATAAAAGAGGATTCCCTATAATAATAAAAATATACTAGAGAGATGATAGGTAAAACCAAGCTCTTAGTTAGTTATTTTTATCTCTAATATTACCTAAAAGCTTATCAACATTATACTCCAAAAATGCTTCAGCAATATTATTAAATTCTATAGTAATTAATGGCAATTTAGGTGACATTTGTAATTGAATAGATTCCGACTCTACTTTTATTAAATGACCTTTAAATTTACCACTTTCTGCTACTTGACGCCAAGTTTTTACTCTTATAACTTCTCCTATAGCAAGTTCAAAATCTTCTGTTCTAGTTAATGGCCTATCAATTCCGGGAGAACTTATTTCTAAATTATACCGCTCATCTGGCATTAGGTTATCCGCATCGAAAAGTACTGATAAATACTTACTTACTTTTTCACAATCATCTATAGTAACTGTTTCTCCTTCTAACTTATCAATCATTATTTGCAAATTCCTACTTTTTTTCTTTTGATTAAAACGAATCCTAACCACTTTAAAACCTAATTCGGCTAAAGACTGTTCTATGTTATCAAATATTTTTTGTTCTATTTGGCTTTGAAATACATTTATTAACATTTGCAATATTATACTATAGTTTTTAATAATTAATCTTAATCTAAATTTTCAATAGATACAGCTTCTTCAATTAACATTATTGGTATACCTTCCTTTATCGGAAATGCAACTTTAGCAGCTTTGGATATTAAAAGCTGTTTTTCTTCATCATACTCTAGTTTTGTTTTAGTAATTGGACATACTAAGATCTCTAACAATTTTAAATCAAACATTTCTTAATTATTATAAATGATTATACGAGCTTGATAAATATTGGCTGGATATTCTTTATAAAACATCTTTTAATATTGTTTCCAACATCAGTTTAGCAGCTTCTTGTTCAGCTATTTTCTTAGATTTCCCTATAGCCATAACTGAAGGAAGATTATCTACATACACAGCTACAGTAAAAGTAGGGTTATGCGCTGGACCATCAGCCTTTTCTATGACATATTGAGGGATTTTTTGCCCATGTTTTTGTACCCACTCTTGAAGTTTAGATTTATAATCCTTAATCTTGTCTACATCAATTGATTCTTCTAACAATTCATGCCATAATTTTTCTACTATGGGCTCAACCGCACTATAGCCAGAGTCTAAAAATATAGCTCCTATAATAGCCTCTAAAGCATTCTCTAAATTACGAGGTTTATCCCTACCCCCCATTAATTCTTCGCCCTGATCCATTACTATATATTTACCTAATTCGATATCTCTAGCTACTCTAGCTAAGCTATCAGTTTTCACTAAATATGAATGCATCACTGATAATTTACCTTCGTTATAATCAGTAAAACGGGAATATAGTATGCTAGCTATAGATAAATTTAATACACTATCTCCTAAAAATTCTAATCTCTGATAATTTTTATGTGGTATAGTTGCATATTTTTTATTACATAAAAAACTTGGATGCATTAGAGCTTCGTCTAATAACTTTATATCTTTGAATGAATAGTCTAATTTTTGTTCTAAATCTGACATTTATTTTTAATTTTTTAATTTATATTAAATTAGATAATCTAATAGTTCTGATCAAGAATAATTAAATTTGCTTTTGGTGAATGCTTTTATTTACAAAAAACTATAGATCCAATAATGCTTATATTTTTTATTATTCAGTATTAAATTTCCTAAACAAACGCTTTATAAGCATATTATTATTTGAAATATCACTTATAGAGATATTACTATTCCAAAAAATTATTTCTGCTCTACCTACTAAATCTTCCTCTGGAATAAACCCCATACCTTTGGAATAAGAGCTGTCTTTTAAATAACGACTGTCTTTTGAATAATTTCGGTTATCCCCTAAAAAGAAATAATGTTTTTCTGGAACTATATACCTAGAGGTATCATCAGGAAAATCTAAATGAAAATTGTGATTAGCATCAAGTACTATATATTTTATGCCATTAGGTAACTCTTCTAAGTACTTTGTACACACAATATCTTTATCATTATCATCACAACCTTTATACTCTCCAACTTTTGTTTTCGGTAAAGGAACATCATTTATAAATACCGTTCCTTGGCTTAAATATATCTCATCACCAGGCATACCTATCAAACGTTTTATATAGTTCTTATCATCATCTTTTTCTCCACTTTTAAATACTATTATATCTCCACGTTCAGGCTGTGTACGAAAAATTCTATTTTTGATATTTATAGATATAGGTAAAAAATGTTTACCATACCCATAGCTATACTTAGAAACCAAAATATAATCACCTTCAATTAAATTTGACTTCATTGAACCAGAAGGTATTTTAAATGGCTCGTATAAACAGGAGCGTATAATGATCGTTAAAGCCAGGGCTATAATAGCGGGCTTAACATATTCATCTATTAACTTTGAGGTTGTTTTTTTACTCAATTCCATTACTACTTCAACTGATTTTTAAAAATTAAAATTAAATATTTATTTAATAAATTAGTGTTAAATTATTTACTATTAGATAAAAAATGGATAATAAATAATAAATTTTTTTAAATACTCTCGACTTGTCTATGTATATTTAAACAAGGTCATTGCTTTATAGTCGAAAAGTTTTTTTAATCAATACTTAAGTGATAAAAACTAATGATTTTATTCTCATTATTGAAAATAAAAGTATTCAACTTGTAAAAGTTTAAACAGAGAGTGAAGATTTTAAAATCATTTAATCTTTATTTTGTTTTTCCTCATCATCAGAAAGATTTTTGTCCTTAGTGTCTTGTTGTAAACCATCTCGCAAATTTCTTATTCCACGCCCTATATCATTCATAACTCTAGGCAACTTGCCCGCTCCAAAAAATAATAATACGATTATAAGTATTAATAACAATTCTCCAAATCTACCAGACATTCACTTAATATTTTAGTTAATGATTAATTTTTTTTATAGCTTTACTTGCTTTATTTTTGTTAAGATATTAATTACTTTACAAATCACGTAATAAAATACCATAATTTTTATTTCTTATCATCTTTTTCTTAAATCATAGTATTGGTAAAGAAAAAATTAAATGAAAATACAAATAGTTAAAAGAAGATTATTTTTTATTATTATTCTTTTTATAACCATTATAATAATTATAAAATAGTTAATTTATAATTATAAGTTCAAGTTATTTTATGCTATTAATAGATAAAGTTAAATAAATTACTAATAATTATATGGATGGTAGCTTAGTTTATGATAAAATTGAATCAGGTAAAAATCATAATTTTGGCAAGTCATTAAGAACGTTAAAATGGCACTTAATTGAAGCTGATGAGCGCTTAGTAGCAAGCTTAGCCCAACGCTTAAGTATCGATGAAGTGTTAGCTAAAGTTATGGTAAATCGTGGTATAGTGAATATTGAGCAAGCCATCAATTTTCTAGAACCTAAATTACGCAATATATTACCTAATCCTTTTATTTTAAAGGGAATGGAGGAAGCCTCTAGCCGCATAATAGAAGCTATACTAAACAACGAAAAAGTTACTATTTTTGCTGATTACGATGTTGATGGGGCAACTTCAGCTGCTTTATTAATGCGTTTCTTTAAAATGGTTAACTTAAAAGTAAACGTTTATGTTCCTAATCGCTTAACTGAAGGGTATGGCCCTAATATCAATGCACTAGAAAAAATCAAAGCTGGTGGAAGTAGTTTAGTTATTACTGTAGATTGCGGCACTGTTTCATTTGAGCCTTTAAAAGTAGCTAAAGATATAGGATTAGATGTTATTGTCATAGATCATCACTTAACTGTAGAATCTTTGCCTGAAGCTATAGCCATAGTCAATCCTAATAGATTTGATGATGATTTCCCATATAAAGCTATAGCAGCAGTAGGTGTAGCATTTATGGTGACTATCGCTATACGTAAAAAACTAAGAGATATAAAATGGTTTGAGAACAATAATACAGAAGAATTTGATTTATTTTCTCTATTAGATTTAGTGGCTTTAGGAACTGTTTGCGATGTTATGCCGTTAAATGATATCAACAGAGCTTTTGTATTTAATGGGCTAAAATTAATAGCAAAAAGACAAAATGTTGGGATTAGTAGTTTAATTGATTTACTAAAACTTGAAACTAAACTACATAGCTATCACTTAGGGTATGTCATAGGGCCTAGAATCAATGCTGGAGGTAGAGTAAGCGAAGGAAATTTAGGAGTAAGTTTACTAACTACTGATAGTCATAGCGAAGCTTATAGCATTGCTAATAAATTAGAAGGATTAAATAACGAACGCAAAGCATTAGAAAGCTTGGCTTTAGAAGAGGCTGTATCGCAAATAGAGAGTCAGGAATTATATAAAAATTCAATCATTATTGTAGTAGGAAACAGTTGGCATATAGGAATATTAGGTATATTAGCCAGCAGAATTAAAGAATTATATCATAAACCTGCAATAGCCATTTCTATCAATAACTTTGAAATAGGTAAAGGATCTGCTCGCTCTATAAATGGTTTAGATTTAGGAAAAGCAATAGTTAAAGCTAAGTCAGTGGGTTTGCTTATTGAAGGAGGGGGGCACGCTATGGCAGGTGGATTGACTATTTCTTCTCAAAAAATAGAATCATTCTATAACTTTTTATTAAACGAGTTTAAACCATCAAATAACCAACATTTCTTTGATAAAGTTAAAGAGTTACCTATAGATTCCGTTCTCAGTATAGGAGCTGCTAATGTTGAATTATTGAATCAGCTGAGTAAAGCTGGGCCTTTTGGTCAAGGCAATCCTCAACCTCGTTTCGTTTTTACTAATGTTATAGTAGTGCGTTCTATGATAGTAGGAAATAAACATGTAGTTGCTTTTATTACTGACAATTATAACAAATATATTACCAAACAAAATAAATTTGATTTGCCTTTTAAAAGAGTTATAAAAAGTATCGCTTTTCGATGGGCGGAAAATGAATTGGGCAAATTTTTATTAAATAATATAGGAACTCCCATAAACGTAGCAGGTATTTTGCAAGTTAGTAACATTGATAATAACAAAGTTGAGTTAATAATTGATGACATTGCAGTTTAATAATTTTTCAGAAAAAAAATCAATCGATAAAGTAAGTATAATAGGCGCAGGCGAATGGGGAATAGCTTTAGCTAGCGTATTAGCTAATAATGTTGATAAAGTAACGCTATATAGCAAATCTAAAGAGTTAGTAAGCTCAATTAACTGTAATAATTCTCATCCTTCTTACTCTAAGAATTTGTTACCAAAAAATATAAAAGCTACTAATAGTTATACTGATCTAATAGGAAGTGAATTTATTGTTTTAGCAACCAAAGCTCAATTGCTAAGGCAATCATTAATCGACTTTAAAAATAGCGATAAATTTGATAAAAAGTATATAACAGGTTCTCATAATGATATTTTTGCATTACCATTAGTTATAGCTTCTAAAGGAATAGAAAATTCTACTTCATTATTAATGAGCGAGGTAATAGAAGAATTATTTCCTAATCATAGTAATATTGCGGTAATTTCTGGTCCTAATTTCGCTAATGAAGTATTAGAAAAAAAATTAACTGTAGCAAATTTAGGGTGCAATAACAAAGAATCAAGCCAAGCCCTTATAAGGGCTTTTAACACTGATAATTTCATTGTTCATCACCTAAATGACATAAAAGGTATGCAAATATGCGGGGCAGCAAAAAATGTCTTTGCTATTGTCTCAGGCCTAGCCCATGGTATGAATTTAGGAGCTAACTTTCAATCAGCTATTTTAGCCCAAAGTGTAATAGAATTAAGAAAGTTAGTAATGGCAGTGGGGGGGGAGGAAAATACAGTACTAAGCTTTGCTGGAATTGGTGATTTATTCCTTACATGTTCTAATTTAAATTCGCGTAATTTAGAATTTGGTTATAAACTAATGCAAGGTATTAGTGTAGAAACATTGTTATCAGAAAATACTGTAGAAGGTTATTACACAACTAACGCATTGCAACAATTAACTAAAAAGCTAAATATTGAACTGCCTATAGTGAAATTATTATTCGAGCTATTATATGAAAAAAGCGATCCCAAAGAAGTATTAAATATAATGCAACAGATACTTAAAATAACGTAATAAATTATAATTCGTTTTAGTATTATATTTATGATTTTAATAGCAAAAAAATTTATTAAAAGTGCCAATTAATAAAAAATCTAAAGTAAAAATAAAATTCCAGATTAGGGAATTACTAAAATCATGCCGACTAATCAAAGACATTTTCATAAAATTACTTCACTTCATCAAGCCAATATTGGTATTTTTTGGTGTTACTAGCTTAGCTTTAACAATTTTAACTTCACTTGCATTAGTAAAAAGTAATGATAATAAATATTTGTTGTCATTACTTTTTACTAATGCCGTTAATAGCTATTTATTACCTGAAAATTTAACTATAACTACTCAAAAAATTTCTTTATTCTTTGACTTTAAACAATATTACCTAACCTTAAATTTATCAGGATTAAAATTAACAAAACAAAATCAAAACATACTAACATTACCAAATTTAACTATATCAGTAGATCTTTATAAATTATTATCACTAACTAATTTTGATAACTTGGCTATTGTTCGCATTAGCGACTATGACTTAAGTCTAGAGAATATAACATTTCAAAGCGATATTGATGATGTGAAAATTGATTACATAGAGCTAAGAAAATATATAGTTAGATACGCTAAACTATTACCTAATGTAGTTTTTGATAATGTCATTTTTAGAATAAAATTACCGATATATGAAAGAAGTTTATTTAATGCTGAAAAAAATGTTAATGGGGAAAATAATAAAGCTAAGCAAATTACTATAATTCCATTACAATTGAAGGCTAGAGAAAATAAGGTAGAGCAAGAAGTAATAATAGAAGGTTTATTCGATATAGAAGGTCAAGTAAGTGAGGTCAATTTTACTATTGATACCGAAGAAGATATCAAAGAATTATCTTTAAGTTCTTTGCATTTACCCAACTTAATTTCTACCAATAAAGCAATAAAGCAAGGCGAAAAAAAGCCCCAATTATTATTACGAGGCGAAATTAACAAAATTTCTTATAGCTTATTCAAAGGAGAAAACATCCACTTTACAAATCAACTAGATTTTATTGCTAACATATGGTTTAAAATTTACCTCACTGATAATTTTACCTTAAGCAATATTGATTTCTCTATTAGTTCACATGAAGGACAAATTAACACTAGCGAGTTCTGGCCTACCCAAATTAACTTAAAACAATTACATATTAATGGTAGTTACTTTATAGGTAGAAAAAACCTAATCTTTGAAAACATTAACATACAAGATCAAAGAAATTTAAATTTATCAGGAAAGCTTAACGCTTACTTAGACAAGGGAGTCACTGATATCAATTTGTCACTAACTGACTTACCTATATCTGATCTATATAATTATTGGCCTACTAATTTAGTAAATAAAACAAGAAATTGGTTATACGATAACTTAAAAACTGGAATTATAGACAAGGCTCAATTATCATTGCATATAGATAATTCATTATTAAAAGCTAACCAAGGTATATTATTAGCAGATCACCTCAAAGCTGAAATATCTCTCAAAGATACGACTTTAAACAATTATCATCCTAATCAAAATAAAAATATATTTATTGAAAAACAACAAAATTCAGAAAATATTAATATTAATAAAGCTACAGTTGTTTTTAATAGCAACAGCATGAAAGCTATAATTCCAAATGCAACTTTAAATGATTTAAAATTAAATAATTTTACAGTTAACATAGATAATTTCTATAATAATCCTACATTATTAATAGAAGGAAATGTTGTCAGTAACATTTCTTCAATAATAAATTGGGGAGCAAAACATGTAAATCTTAACTATTTAAATGATGATAAACAATTACAAAAAAATAACTTATTACTACTAGCAAATACTGCCGAAGGTTTAGCAAACACTCATTTCAGTTTAGGAATTCCATTAAAAAAAGAATCTACAAAGCCTGTTAGTCCTAACCTTAAGCTAAACGGCAAAGTTAGTAAATTTTACTTACCTAAGATAGCTCAAAAATTTTCTTTTAAAAGTGAACTTTTAAACTTTAATTTAGAAAAAAACAAATTAGAAATAAATGCAAAAGGCATTATCAATAACTCTATTAATTCTACCATAGTATTAAAAACAAATTTAAAGTCTTCTAAAAATTTTGAAACAACAAAAATTAACCACTCTAAGTTTGATCTAAACGTCAATTTTAGTGCTAAAGCTATAGATTTTAACGATATAGGAATCAATATTGATGAAATAGCACAAGGCAATATTACTGGCGAAGTATCTGTAAGTAATATCGATAATAAACAAACAATTGTTATCAATACTAATTTAATAAATACAAAAATTCATATCCCTGAATTAAGTATTGATAAAACTATAGGAGAAATAGGCAATTTTTATTGCCTATTATACAGGGATCTAACAAAAAATGATAATAAACTTGAAATAACAAATTACGAAATCAAGATTCCCCAATTACAGAGCGTTGGTAGCGGCTTGCTTAACTATAATTTAGGACAATTGATATCAATAAAGTCCCAATTAACTAAAATACATAATGGAAATTTTCATCTAAATTATTTCAATGATAAAGAACATCAACTTGAATTAAGCGGTAATAGTTTAGACTTAAGCAATCTAAATATTGAAAAATTAAGACTTTTTAAAAAGAAGAAAAAGATAATTAAACCTATCTCTGTTACCGCCAGTCTAAATAAATTAATTCTAAAAGATAATAAAGAATTAATTAATCCAACATTTAAAATTTTATGTGATAATAACAAATGCAGTAAATTAACATTTAACGGATTCTGGAATGATTATAGTGGCTTACTTACAATATTTTATGATTTTCCAGTATTAGCTATAGTATCTAATAATGCCGGTAATTTGCTAAAAGGTTTGGGCTTATATGATAATATGAAACGCGGTAATATAGAAATCAAAATGAATTTAACTAATAATCATAGTTGGCAAGGTAATTTATTTCTTAACAATTTTACTATAGTTAATGCTCCTATATTAGCAGAGTTATTAAAATTAGCAGCTATAACATCAAATCAATTTTTTGGTATTTTTAGGCTTCTTAATATAGGCGGAATAGATTTTAGCCAATTGGAATGCGCTATTAATTCCGATAATAAAATTATAGATTTTTCTAAATGTTCTATCAAAGGAGAATCATTAGCTATAAAAGGTAATGGAATAATTGATTTAGATAATCAAAAAGTCAAATTTAATGGAATTATCTTACCTACGCATATATTAAACACAGTATTAAATATAATACAAAAACTACTCCCTTCTATTAAGGATGACTTAATAGAAGGGAGTGAAGATAGAGTAAACTTTGTAATAGAAGGCGATATTAAAGGAAAATTGAAGCTTCAAGCTAACCCATTATCAATAATGGCACCAGGTTTTATTGGGCAACTCTTTGAATTTGGCGCTAAAAGAGAGGAATTTAATAGCAAAAAATAAAAATTTAATCCAAACAGCAAGCAGACTTTATAGTGTTATCAAATTAAAAAGTAAAAAAAATTTATAGTTTATAGTGTGCAAAACCCTGTAATTGCTTTATATAGCTAAGCTATAGTTTAAAAAAACTTAAATAAATTATTTTAAGTAGTAACAATTAAGTTTTTTCATTATAATCGCCAGAGAATTATCTTATCTAAAATATTATAAAATATATGCAAGGCTTATTACGTCGTTTTTATTTTTCATTGATAATGCTATTAATTTATCGACTAGGTACTTATATACCTCTACCTGGAGTTAATCCAACGTTATTGGCCGATATAGTAAAAAACAATAGTGGTGGCATGCTAGCCATGTTTAACATGCTTACAGGAGGAGCGTTAGGACGATTATCTATTTTTGCCTTAAACATAATGCCTTATATTACCGCTTCTATAGTTATGCAACTAGTCTCAGTTGTATCTAAGGATCTTGCGGCTTTAAAAAAAGAAGGAGAAGTTGGAAGAAAGACAATAAATCAGTACACTCGTTATTTAACTATTAGTTTAGCTTTGTTTCAAGGATATGGTATAGCAGTAGGCGCTGAAAGCTTAAGTGTTAATAATTTACCTGTAGTAGCTGATTCTGGATGGTATTTTCGTTTAGTATCAGCAATTAGCTTAGCTGGAGGCACTATGTTCGTAGTATGGCTTACAGAACAAATTAGCGCTCGTGGCATAGGTAATGGTAGCTCTTTAGTAATATTTTCAGGAATAGTAGCTGGTATACCTTCCTCAATTGCTAATATATTTGAAATGGGACGCTCTGGAGCAGTTTCTACTCCATTTGTATTATTTACTATATCTATGTGCGTAACGTTGGTATCCTTAATAGTTTTTGTAGAAAAAGCTCAACGTAAGATTTTAGTAAATTACCCAAAGCGTCAAGTAGGCCGGAAAATTATTGGTGGCGAATCTACTCATTTACCTTTAAAAGTCAATACTTCAGGAGTAATAGCCCCAATATTTGCTAGCTCAATACTTTTATTTCCTACTACCATTCTAGGCTTCTCAGGAGCAGATAAAGAAATAGGATCATGGCAATTCCATATTATGTCTCATCTAAGTCATGGTAAACCACTATATATTTTTCTATATGCGTTGCTTATAATATTTTTTACTTTTTTTTATACTTCTATAGTTTTTAATCCTGAAGAAACAGCAGAGAATTTACGTAAAGCAGGAGCTATAGTAGTGGGACGAAGACCAGGAGCAAATACTGCTGATTACTTAAGTTATGTTTTATCTAGAATAACTGTGGTTGGAGCTTTATATGTCGCTCTTATGTGTATTATCCCTGAAATATTGATTTCTCAGTATGCTATGCCATTTTATTTAGGAGGAACAAGCCTACTTATAGTAGTTAATGTGGTAATAGAAATGTTTCAACAAATACAAACATATTTATTAAGTAGCCAATATGGGGCACTTATAAAAAATAATATGTTAATAGGGAAATCGCGCTAGACGTTTATTTATTTGCTTACTAATATATATTGATACAACCTTCTCATAAATTTCTTTATATGAGTTAGCAGTTGTTCTTTATAAATTTAATTATAAATGAGTGTTTTAAGTGTTGGTAAATCTTACTTTTTACATGATAAAAAATATTCGAATGAAACATGAATTTGTTAGAAGTGGTAATTTATTAAACTTCTCTAATTGTGATGTTTTATTAATATTGATATTATCAATATTATGCTTCTTTACAGTAAAAATGCCAGCTATAGCTGATGATAAGCTAAGCTCTATCACTCCTCCAGCTATTGCTGCAAGCGCTACTACTTCTGTTACTCCTCCAGCTATTGCTACAAGCGCTACCACTTCTGTTACTCCTCCAGCTGTTACAACCTCTGATCAAGCAACTTCTAATACATCTATTACCACAAGCGCTACTAAAACGAATCAAAAAAATCCTACTCAAATCAATCCATTTAATAGTAAAGACTATTTAAATGATCTTTTAATTACCATAGGAACTTCTAATAGCGATGGTATATATTACCCCGCAGGTAGCAGCATATGTTTATATTTAAATCATGACCAAGAAGTTTTTGGATTGCGTTGTAGAGCTTACACTACTAAGGGTTCATTTGATAATTTAGTACTTTTAAGAGAAGCTAAAATTGATTTTGCTATTATACAATCAGATTGGCAAAAATTCACTCTTTATGGTACTGATAAATTTCAAAATTATGGTCCCTATGATAAATTACGTTTTGTTTTTTCATTACATGATGAAGCTTTAGCTATTATAGTAAAAAAAGCTTCAGGAATAAAAAATTTAGATGATTTAGCAAATAAAATAGTAAATATAGGTGCTCCCGGTTCTAATGTCCGTAGAGTGATGGATAACATAGCTAAAATTAAAAATTGGAATTATAATTCTACGTTTAGAATGGCAACTGAACTAAAAGTTAATGAACAAGCTGAAGCACTTTGTAATGGACAAATCGATGCTATGATAGTTCTGGTAGGTCATCCTAATGAGTATGTTAAAAAAGTAACTAGGTTATGTGAAACTACTATATTAAATGTTAACTCTCCTGAAATTATAGATTTCGTTAATAAGAATAATGAGTATAAACTAAGCACTATTCCAGGTGGTATATATTTAGGGATACCTATTGATGTCAAAACAATAGCAGTAAAAGCTACATTAGTTTCGTCTACTGATACTTCTGATGATGTAGTGTATAAACTCACTAAAGCTGTGTTTAACCATCTAAATAGTCTACGTATGATACACCCAGCATTTCATAATTTAACAATTGATTCTATGCTTCATGATGGTATGATAGTTCCTATTCATCCAGGAGTAATGAAATATTTACATGAAATTAACTATGACGTTAGTAAGATTATAGTTCCAAAATCTTAATTTATAGCTTTCATATTTGAAATTTTGCTCATAATATATAGAGTATTGATAACTAAAGCGTTATAAAAAGATTGTTGCAAATAGTATTTGAAGAGTTCATCGATGGAGAAGTTTTTAGATTTTCATATCTGCTCAGCGTGAGCCCATTGGGTAAAGCAATATATGACCAGAATCTTCAATCATCTTCTGCATATCTTTACCCTTGTGGAAGGTAGCATAATACCTGAATTCGGGATAAGAGTTTAAGCTGCTGTTTCCACATTTATTGTCCAGCATTTTTAAGTCTACCAAGCTCCCAACATCTTGCTTCGATGCAAATATTCATTTATTGCGCTTTTGCCAACTGACCAATTCGTTGTGTCTACTGACAAAATAAATTTACCAGTACCAAATGGGTCTTTGATTGCGTTAAGAAAAAAGTTCTTTAAACGTAGTTTTTGCTATCAAATCTTTCCACCTATCGCACTTTTGAATTG
The DNA here is from genome assembly GCA_964387585.1 of uncultured Candidatus Midichloriaceae bacterium. GTDB lineage: Bacteria > Pseudomonadota > Alphaproteobacteria > Rickettsiales > Midichloriaceae > CAYLWW01. The sequence goes on along the minus strand of CAYLWW010000003.1, from coordinate 8,786 downwards.
GCTTTTGCACTGCCTGGAATATATGCTGATAACCCCTTAGAGCTCACCTTGCCTGGCTCTTGTATATTCATTTTATTACATCTACAGCCAAGCTAATTTCAGGCGTGCATATTTCAAAATATTGTCCTATAGTTGCTCTCATAAGGTGCTCTTTTTGTTAGAAAGTCACCTTATAATCTTTCCTTACATATCATTTCCTTCCTTATCCCGAACTGGAGTATCTTTAAGTAAGATTTACAAAGTAAGTTATTAGGTATAAAAGTTTTATATGATACGGTTAACTCGTTCGAAAATATGGAATTCGTTACAAGCCATATAAAATTTTTCCTTTTCCGCCTAGTAGCTACCTTTGCATCTTTGTATACGTATATCTAAACTCAGCTTTCGTCAATAAGCACTAGCTTTTGTTTTTCAATATCAAGGCACTATCATATAAAAGAAAGTTTAGTTTTCAAATAGGCCCTATAACATACTATCTTTCTGATCTATTAGCAGCAATTATAGCAGAATTAAATACATCCGCACTATTTGCTCTCATAGGTAATATTTGCACAGATTTATCTAATCCGCATAACAATGGGCCTATTAAGGTTGCTTTACCAAATTCCTGCAAAAGTTTGGTTGCTATACTAGCGCTATGCAATGATGGCATTATCAGTAAATTGGCTGGTTCAGACAAGCGACAAAATGGGTATAATTTGAGCAATTCTGGGTTCAGTGCGACGTTAGCTGTAATATCTCCATCATATTCGAAATCAACATTTTTTTTATCCATTATTGATACAGCTTCTCTTATTAAATTAGCGCCATTTCTCATAGGGTTACCAAAATTAGAAAAAGACAGAAAAGCTACTCTAGGTTCATGTCCCATTTTTCTCACTTCTTGTGCGGCTTGTATTGCTATTTCAGCTAACTCTGGTGCGGTTGGTGATTCATTTATCGCGGTATCAGCTATAAATACCATTTTATCCCGCTTCACTAATGCTGATAAAGCCAAGAGTATTTTATTAGGACTACACTCTATAACTTTAGTTACATCATCTAAGCTATTTAAATAATCACGAGTTAGTCCCGTTACCATCCCATCAGCTTCGCCATTTTCTAGCATAGATGCCGCAAATATATTGCGATCTCTTTTTATTAATCTCATACAATCACGATAAATCTGCCCTTTTCTTTGAGCTTTTTTATAGAAAGTATCTATATAATATTGGGTATTAGGATTTACTGCTGCATTTGTTATTATTATACTTTCATCTAGCTCTTTCATGCCTAATTTAGCTAATTTTTCAAGTATCACATCTGTATGGCCTACAAGTATTGCTTGACCACACCTATGACTTCGCCATTGCAAAGCAGCTTTTATCATTTGCTCTTCTTCACCTTCTGCGAAGATTATTCGTTTAGGATTGTTTAGTGATTGTTCTAAAAAGTGATTCATTACATGAGCAGCTGGGTTAATGCGAGCTGCCAACTGCCTTTTATAAGCTGGAAAATCTTCTATAATTTTCCGCGCTACACCACTTTTTATAGCTGCTTCTGCTACTGCTGCAGAGACTTCCTGTATTAAACGTGAGTCAAAAGGCACTGGAATAATGTACTCTGGGCCATAATGGCATTTGCGTCCAGCATAAGCTATTTCAATTTCTTCTGTTGCATCTTCTCGAGCCAAACGCGCTAAAGCATTTACAGCTGCTATTTTCATTTCATCATTAATAGTAGTAGCCTGAACATCTAGAGCCCCCCTAAATATATAAGGAAATCCCATTAAGTTATTAATCTGATTGTTATAGTCAGACCTACCAGTTGCTATTATTGCATCACTACGAACTGATCTAACTTCATCAGGACTAATTTCTGGATCAGGATTGGCCATAGCGAATATTATGGGGTTATTCGCCATTTTAGCTACCATTTCTTTACTCATAGCTCCTTTTACTGATAGCCCTATAAATACTTCTGCTCCTGATATTGCTTCTTCTAGAGTACGTAAATTAGTATCTATTGCATGAGCAGCTTTCCACTCATTCATACCATTAGTACGGCCTTTGTATATTACGCCTTGAGTATCGCACAGTATTACATTTTCATGTTTTACTCCTAGCTTTTTAATCAATTCTATACATGCTATCGCAGCAGCACCAGCGCCATTTACAACAATTTTCAGATCTTCTAATTTTCTTTTAGTAAGATCAGCGGCATTTATTAAAGCAGCTGATGTGATAATTGCGGTACCATGTTGATCATCATGAAACACTGGAATATCCATATGTTTTTTTAATTCACGCTCTATTATAAAGCATTCTGGGGCCTTGATATCTTCTAAATTTATACCACCCCAAGTCGGCCCTAGATACCTTACTGCATTTATAAATTTTTCTGGATCATTAGTATCTACCTCAATATCGACAGCGTTAATGTCAGCAAAACGCTTAAATAAAGCAGCCTTACCCTCCATAACTGGCTTAGATGCCAAAGCTCCTAAATTACCTAATCCTAATACTGCTGTCCCATTGGTTATTACCGCTACAAAATTACCTTTTGAAGTATATTCAAATGCTAAATTAGGGTTATTATTTATTTCTAAACATGGCGCAGCGACTCCTGGCGAATAAGCTAATGATAAATCATACTGATTCATTAAAGGCTTTGTTAGATATATGCCTACTTTACCCTGAGGATTTTGAGCATGCAATTTTAATGATTCAGTATATAATTTATTATCGTTATTATGTGTACTCATTTTTATTGCTATATTCTGTATTTAAATATTAGGTGAATAATACATTTAAAGTTTTTGCTTTCTAATTTATTATCCTTTTATTAGTGGCTAATTTTATTATGGAATTGAGGATATATAAATGTTGTTAACAAGTCAAAATTAAAAAAAAATTTATACTAAACTTGTTATAAAATAGCGCTATAAACAAAAGATTTAAATATGCCTAATAGCAAATTTTAATTTGCTATGTAAAAAAAACATACCTTAATTGCTGATACATTTGTATTAATTTAAATTTAATCTGACATTAAAATAAAAGTACAAGGAAAAAGATGATAGCTGCCACAAAAAGCAAAATAATTAAAAAAACTATAAGATTGGATAAGTATCAGTTTCTTCTTTTCTTACTTTATTTTCCAAACGATCTATTAAAAAGAAACAGCAATATTAACATTAACTTCGCTTTCTTAGATAATTATAAATTTTGTGCGACTATCAAGAGAGAGATTATAGCTTTTTATTGAGTTAAAAGCTATAATCGACAGTTACAAAGTAACCATAACCTATAGATTAGCAAAAGTTAGTTCTTATGCCTTAGCTAATCCATTGCACTACTTATGTTTCTTATCAAAAGAATTGCTAAAATTAGCGTATAAATTCAAATAACTTTGAATATTTTCTGCAGCTGAATCAATAATCATTTTAGAATAGTCTTGAAGATCATTCCAAGTCTCATTAATGAAGCGAGAGTTGGATTCCCCTAATTGATGGAAATTTCCATCACAGCTAGCGTATTCTTTTACTATTTGATTATTGCGTTGAAATTGCTTTTGAGCTACTTCTATAGCCTTATACGCTAGCTTCTGCATATTTTCTAAATTATTTTGCATAAAAGGAACCTTGTTGAATATTGCCTATAATATTGGATAAGTAATTTAATAATAAACTATGAGGATAAGAATACATAACTTTATATATTAACTTATCAATTTTTAATTATGTGTAGCAAAGGAAGATTACTTAATTAAGTAAGTATTAAAACTTTTCTATCATTAAACTTCTCAATACTATTAATACTTCAGCTTATGTTATTTTTATAATGCTTGCAATAGGTTCTTTTTAAGAAAAAATACTATGGGAGTAAAGCATATTACTATAATGTTATATTAATATGCTCTGAAACAATAAAGTATAGATAAAACAGTTATTATTGTTTTTTTCCTGTAAAATTTAGTCCGCTATATCGTTCATTAAATTTACTTACCTGACTAGCTCTAGAATTAATAAAGCCTGCAGTACCAGTCCAAGCTACATGAGTTTTCACATCTATATCTAAAGTCAACGTATCATGTTGATATGTAGAGCGTGTAACAAAGGTTGAACCATCTGTCATCTTTACTGTAATAGGCCTATAATTAGGGTGTATTGTATCTTTTTTTTGCTTTTTAGCTTCTTTTTTACTCATAATTCAACAAACTATATTAAATAAAAGGTATAATTAAGGTATGTTTTATAATATATTGAATACATTATTTAATACTTTAAAGCAAGCCTTTCATAAAGCACAATTTTATAATATTGAACTAAATGACCTAAAGATTTTTTGAATCATTAAAATTTCTAGACAAAATAAAATATTTTCTTTACTTCAGTAACGAAAAATACAAAATAAATTATCGGGATTTTAATTTTAACTTTTAACACTTAAAACAACTTGCTTATAAATTAAGTGTTAAAATTTAGTATTATACTTTTTAATCAATTATAAATTAAATTAATGACAGTGAAAAATAATTATCTACCTTTTGCTATTACTTTTTCAGTATTACTCTCATTATCATTTCAAAAAAGTGCTATAGCTTATAATATCGGCGATGCTATAACCCAAGCTAAAATTCTTAATGAAGGGTTTGAAATAATAGAAAAAGATCTAAAGATACAGAAATTAGTTAAAGATAGAGCTATGAGTGGATTTTTGCCTAAAATAATAGCTCAGTCAACAATAAATCAAAATGATCCTGCAATTCCTACAACAAATGTCCCCGGATCACTTAAGTCTTATAAACAGAATTCTCTCACTGTAACTCAAGAATTATTTCACTTTGGCAACACTTTAGCTAGTTTAAAAGCAGCTAAAAACGATATCAAATCTGCTGAAATGACTTATAGAGAAAAATTTAATGAGTTATTGTTACAAGTTATAGAAGTATATCAAGAAGTTAGATCTAAGCGTAACCAGATGCAATTAGCTTTAGAACGAGAAAAAATAGCGCATAAAATACTAACGCAAGCCGAATTCAAGTTTTATTCAGGAACTATAACTAAAACTGAAGTGAGTAAGGCTAAAGCTGAACTTGCAGGGGCATTAGCTAACAAAGCAAAAGCTATTGGAGAGTTAAAAGGGGCTGAAGCTAAATATCTTTACTCAGTGGGCGAATTACCTCCAGAGGAATTACAAGCAATTAATATTGAAGCTTTAAGTGTAACAGAAGATTATGAACCATTTATAGATAAAGTTACTAATATTAATCCTAGTGTTATTAGGACTAAAAGCGATTGGGAGAGGGAAAAGAATAATTTGCATGTAGCTGAAACCAGTCTACTTCCTACTATATCATTCCAAGGGCAATTCACTAGATATGACGGGATTGAATCTAAACCAAAAGGTATCATCCCTAGTAACCTTGTAAATAGCAATACCTATTCATTCTCAGTAACTGCACCAATTTTTCAACAAGGACTAGAATACGCTAATCTCAAAGAAGCTAAATACAAGGCTGAGAAAAGTAAGAGCTTATACTTTAATACTGTAAGTAACGCTAATTCAAAAGCAGTATTAGCTTGGAATAATTATAACTTCTCTCAAGCTAATATCACTTCTAATATAGAAAGCATTCATTTTTATGAAGAATCTTTTAATGGCGTGACTGAAGAATTTAAGCATGGTACTAAAACTCTTACTGAATTATTACAAACACAAGATCAATTATTCTTTGCAAAACAGTCTCTTATTGATAGAGAGAAAGATTTAGTAGTTTCAGCTTTTTCAATAAAAGCTCTAGCGGATGAGTTAATAGATATCAATTTTAGTGATATAAGCCTTAAAACTGTAAGTATGTTTAAAAATGCTGAAATTATCGATACATCTAAAATAGATATGTAATTGATTAAGTTTCAAAAAGAGTTTGTAATTAAATAGTTTTATGCATAATTAAAAAATATGTAAATGATGTTTAGCAATTAAATATATAAAGAATACAAAAAATGAAATTACAATTTGACTATATATTAGAAAGTCAACGTTTAAAAAAGCAAATAATAAAGTGGAGATTCTTAGCTTTTAGCCTACTAGTTATAATACCTATACTTCTTAAGTTAGCCTATACTGATAATAGGAGCAAAACTAATCTCTTGGATAATGAAAGTTATATAGGCAGGATTTACATAGATGGTATGATATTTGAAGATAGAGAGCGAATTAAGGTGTTAGAAGAAATCGCTAATAATAAAAATGTTAAAGCCTTAATTATGCATATTGATAGTCCTGGCGGAACTTTTATAGGGTCTGAATCGACTTATTATGCATTACGTAAAATTGCAGAAAAAAAACCTCTAGTTGCTACTCTTGGGAGTATAGCAGCTTCTGGAGGCTATATGATAGCATTATCAGCTGATTATATATTAGCCTATAATGGAACTATCACCGGTTCTATAGGGGTATTATTTCAATCATTTGAAGTAACTGAATTAGCTAATAAGCTTGGAATAGAGTTATATTCGTTTAAATCATCGCCAGTCAAAGCCTCACCTAATCCTTTCGAAAAGATTACTCCTGAAGTTACTAAAGTAACTCAAGATCTTATCAATGATATGCAAAGTACTTTTGTCTCACTAGTTCAAGCTAGACGAAGTAATATAGGTAGAGAACAATTAATAACAATATGCGATGGCAGCAGCATCACAGGAAGACAAGCACTAGAAAAAGGATTAATTGACGAAATTGGTGGAGAAGATAAAGCTCTAGAGTGGTTAGCTTCTAAGAAAAATATAAAAGATTTAAAAGTGATAGATATTAACTTAAGCGATAACCGAAAGCATAAAAATTGGTTTGGTATAAGTAGTGAAACTTTAAGCTCAGTTATAACGCATAGTATAATAACATTATTAAATTCAAGTAAACAGATATTACTATTTTAGTAAAAAAAAATTATAAATTATAAAAAATGTAATTTTCTTGTAGACCTATAAAATTATGCCTTGTAATATTAGATTATCTTTTGTTGGCTTTGAAAAGGCAAATTTAATTAATTATTAAGAAAAGGGTATAAGACTATATGAATAAACAGCCTTACGTTTTTGATAAAACAGCTTTAGCGCATATATTAGCTCAATCTTATCAAAATGTTGATATAAAAACAGCAAGTAAAGTAGTAGAATTATTTTTTGAACAAATTACTACTGCATTAGTTTGTGGGGATCGGATTGAATTAAGAGGTTTTGGTTCAATGGTGGTTCGTAAAAGAAATGCAAAAATAGTGAGGAATCCAAAAACATTAAAGCAAGTCAATGTTGATCCTAAAGGATCATTATATTTTAGAGCGAGTAAAGAATTATTAAAAGAGCTCAATAACGGAAGCTTAAATGGTAATAATAGAGCTAAGTCAGCATAACTTAATTTATTTAATTAATCGAAAATAAGCTCTAGCCTAAAGAAATCTTATACGGTTACTTTAGGCCTTGCCTTTTTAAAGAATAAATAGCTATTACCATTAAAATATAAGCATTTTTCCTTACATAACATAAAACAAATAGCAAAGTTAATTTTTTTATCTTTATGACCATAAATTATTATGTAAATGATATCCCTAATAACTTAAAGCTACCAGATCAAATCGCTATTGATACAGAGGCTATGGGGTTAAATAATCATCGTGATAGATTATGCTTAGTGCAGATATCAGGAGGTGATGGAAGTGCTCATTTAATTCATTTTCTTAATAAGAACTATTCAGCTCCCAATCTAAAAAAAGTTTTATCTGATAAAAGCAAATTAAAGATTTTTCATTTTGCACGCTTTGATGTTGGAATACTGCAGCACTATCTTGATATTAGCATGCAAAATATATATTGCACTAAAATTGCTTCTAGGTTGGTGCGAACTTATACTGATTATCATAGCTTAAAAGATTTATGTTTAGAGCTTTTAGGAGTAAAAATTTCTAAACAACAACAATCTTCTGATTGGGGAGCGCAAAAACTTAGTCAAGAACAGCTAGAATATGCTGCTAACGATGTATTGCACTTGCATAAACTTAAAGAACAACTAGATAATTTACTAAAGCGAGAAAATAGATTAGAAATTGCTCAGAAGTGTTTTGATTTTATACCAACTCGATCTTTAATGGATGTTTTAGGGTGGCCAGAAGAATTCTTAGCTCATTAAATTGATATTTATTATATAGTAAATCAAGTTTATATAGCGCACTTATTCAGTTAATATGGCTAGAAAAGATTAAATGCTATAGTTTAGATTGAGGTGAGAGAGTAATAAGTTTTATAGAGAGTAACAATAGCGAGAGGCTGTCGTATTCTATATTTAAATTGAACAAATCTACAATTAATATATGGTGGCTGAAGTATAAGCAAAAAGTTCAGGTTAATCCTAGGAAACATCTCGGTAGTAATGGAAGAATAGACGTGGTTCAGTTAGTAAAGTATGTAAAAGGTCATCCTGATTCTAAATTGAGTGATATAGGTTTGCAATTTAATGTTACAGGAAATGCTATTAATCTTTGTTTAAAGCAATTAGATTTCAGGTATAAAAAAAGCCTTCACCTATGTGGAAGCTGTAGCCATTTCAGTTGACATTAGTATAAATAAGGGATGTTATATTCATTAGATTTACGTAAAAAAGTCCTAAGATTTATAGAGGCAGGAGGTAGTAAGAGCTCTGCCTGTCGAGTTTTCGCTATTTCCTGTTCTACTATTTATAATTGGCTTAAGTTGAAGGAAGAGAGCGGAAGCTTGGATCGGCCTCCACTTTTAATGGATCACATAGAAAGAT
>CAYLWW010000002.1:0-43469 GCA_964387585.1 uncultured Candidatus Midichloriaceae bacterium | reverse complement strand
CATCCCTTATTTATATCAATTATCCATATTAATGTCAACTGGAATGACTATAATAGGTGAGCGTCAGGAAAGGACGAAATTTGATAACGCAAAAACTGTTGAAGTACCAAAGGTTATACCTCAAAGCACCTATTTTATTACCTAAAATCCGCTTTATATATAATGCCTTAGCTATAAATATCAAAATTATTTAAGAGATTAAGGACTTCCCAGTCATAGCCAAAGGCTTAGGTAAGCGTAATAAATCCAATATCGTGGGAGCAACATCAGCTAAGCTAGCATTACTAATACGTAGATTGATTTTTTCCTCAGTATTATTATAAGCTAATAAAAGTTCTTTATTAACATATATAAAAGGAACTAAATTTTTAGTATGAGCAGTATGAGGTTGATTTGATTCAAAATTAAACATTTCTTCAACATTACCATGATCAGAGGTAATTAATAAATCCGTATTTAAAGGTAAATTATCCACAATTTTTTTTATACAATTATCCAAAACTTCACATGCAGTAATAGCGGCTTTTATATTACCAGTATGCCCTACCATATCAGCATTAGCAAAATTAACACATATAAAATCGTAGCACTGGCTTTGCATAGCCTGAATCAAGCTATCCGTAACTTCTAAAGCTGACATCTCAGGTTTCAAATCATAAGTAGCAACATTAGGGGAAGGTATTATAACCCTATCCTCTCCAGCAAATTGCTCTTCAACACCACCATTAAAGAAAAAAGTAACGTGAGCATATTTCTCTGTTTCTGCCAATCTCAGCTGTTTTTTACCATGAGAAGATAGGACGTAACCCAAAGTATCTTCAACTTTTATATCAGGAAATAAATTAACAATGCTTTCACTCAATATTGTGGAGTATTTACTAAAACCTAAACAGCAACTAATAGCATTTGTAATCTCTAAAGCACGCTTAAAATTTAGTTGATTGCAATTAAAAGGTTTTAAAGATTCAGGCATTAAAAGCATACTAAGTATTTGACGAACCCTATCAGCCCTAAAATTTAGCATTATTATAGAATCACTTTTTTGTATCCCAGAATATGAAATATTAGCGCTAGGAATAATAAATTCATCATTTATGCCATTACCATAACTAGCTTTGATTAAACCTTCAACCGATAATAAATTATCATTTTCATCATTTTGACTGAATTTTACACTGCTATCACCAAAAGCTATTGCAGAATAAGCTAGTGCAGTCCTATCAAATTTCTTATCTCTATCCATAGCATAATAACGACCACTAATACTAGCTATCATCAATTTATCATCATTAACACCTGAAATCCTATTTTTTATTTCCTCATAATAAAGCAAAGCACTTTTAGGAGGAACATCTCTGCCATCAGTAAATATATGCAACTTTATATTAATATCATGTTGGATTAATATGGAAATTAAAGAAAATAGATGATTTATATGAGAATGCACTCCTCCATCAGATAATAAAACTAATAAATGACAACTAGCCTGAGGTAATGATTCTAATTCCCTTATCATAGCTAATAACTTCTCATTATTAGCTAACTTACCTTGTGCTATATATTCGTTTATATTAGATAAGCCTTGCTTTACAGTTCTCCCACTACCTATTGTTAAATGACCCACTTCTGAATTTCCTATGCAATTATCATCAGGTAATCCTACAATAATTCCACTAGCGCTAAGTAATGTATTAGGAGCATGCGAAAAAAGTAAATCAAACATAGGAGTTTTAGCTGAATAAAAGGCATTGTTAGAATGACTCTTAGTATATCCTAAACCATCTAAGATACATAAAACTACTTTTTTATCGATATTATCCATACTCATATATATCTTAAATATTTATTGAATAATAGTGGCGCACTTAATTAAGTCACTCTTTACTAATTACTTTTACTTCTTAAGTTCCAGGAATAAATCTTCACCTTTCTTTACAACTTTAATGCCTTTTTGTAATAAAATTGTGCTTAAAGTTGGTGGTGCTACTGTATAATCTAGCTCTAAATTAATCGCTTCAATAGAATTTGCAGTAATCTTATAATTTTTAATTTGTTCAATACTGCTCAAAATATTTCTAATAATATTCCAATCACTAGGTTTTTTTACCATTACTTTTACATTAGAGTAATAAACAACAGGATCTTTAAAGCTTTTTTCCCCTTTCCAAGATGAATCTATTTTTAATAACAAATCATTCACAACTCTTATATAAAAATCTTTATCGCTCTCGTTTACCTTTTTATTATATTCAGTAAACTTATTGTAGTTATAATCTTGCCCTAAGAACCTAAGATTTACTTCTAAATGAGTGTTAACTAGCTCAGCCCAAATTATAATTAAATCTTGAGAATTATGTTGTTCTAATGCCCTATAAAATTTTTCATAAGGATCTAATAAAATAGTCAAGTGATTGATTACTTCCACATCATTTAATTCACCTACTATTACCTGAAACTTCATTAAACCTACTTGAGCTGGCACCAAACCCCAAGCATCTTGCCATTCACCTTTGCCCCAAATTTTATATTTTACTTTATCACTGCTAGGAGAATATAAGATAGGAATAATCAAACTACTATTAGAGTAACTATCACCATAACGGGCTCCTAAGTTATTTAAAAATGCTTTTACTTTATCTTCTTTGAATTTTACATCTAATGTAGCCATGTAGGAATGAGAAGTCATACGCTGACTAACTATACTATAGCTATCTACATAATCCTCAAAATTGATTGAATTCTGTAATCCTTTGACCTTCTGATAACCTTCACTAACAGATATACGCTCAACTAAACGGTTAAAACCTTCTTCAGCCACTAAATCTAAAGCCATATCTCTAGAATCTTCTAAATTACCTGAATCTACTTGAATTTTTAATCCTTTTATTAAAAATGGATCATTTACATCTAGTTGATTATCAATATCATTAGCATAGGAAGCAAAACAAAAAAAGATACTGGTTACAACGTAAGTGATAAAAAGTACTGATGATATCCTAATATTTTTAAATATAGGAAAGCTATTATAACTATAAAATAACATTGTTTATATTATACTATAAATGAACATACAATCGGATAAATATAACTTCTAGAATACCAATATATAATGAAATTATTATTAATTATGAACTTGACTTTGTTTGTTTATTAACTTAATGACTTAAAATATTTTTCACTCAGGCTATCTCCAATAAATATATGAATAGCAACGTTTTAGTAGAACTACTACCAGCATTATCTTTTTTCATAAGTTATAAACTGTATGGAATGAAAATAGCTACTATAGTCATAATATGCGCTACCTTAGTTAGTCTTACTATATCTTACATTAAGCATAAGAAGTTATCACCTTTAGCAATTATTGCAAGCTTATTTTTATTAATACTTGGAACAATAAGTATTATTACCAATAACCTAAACTTTCTAAAAATAAAACCAACTATAATTTACTTGATTTTCGCAAGCATAGTTGGAATAGGATTATTACGTAATAAAATAGTAATAAAAAGTGTTCTAGGTAATATTATTGAATTAGATGAAAAGCAATGGACCACCATATCAAAACAATGGCTTGCCTTTTTTTGTTTATGCGCAGTGCTAAACGAAATAGTTTGGCGTAATTTTTCAGAAGAAAATTGGGTTAATTTCAAAGTATTTGTTATACCACTTTTAACACTTTTACTAACTATAATTCAGTTATTGTACTGGAAAAATAATATAAAAGTCAAAGATTGAAAAATACCTATTCAGAATAGCTAATACAACTTCAAGTTGATCGCAAAACTTTTAAAAAAATAATAATTATTTAGTGGTAAAACCTATTATTATAAAGAAATAATAGACAATTCTTACTTATATTAAAACAACTTAAATTAATTAATAAGATAACAAATTGTTATTGCATATATAATAAAAAGTGTTACCATCAAGTCCTATTATTAGGTTAAAGCCTTTAAAAAATAAAAAAAGCTTAATAAGTATAAAATATATAAAACTTTTCAGGCTTTATCAGAGTAAAAATTCTTTATTTTAACTTAAGTAAATCTTTATCTAACTATGTCTGATATACTACAATCAAATCAAATAGAAACGCTAAAATCAAGTGTACCACAACTTTTAGTTGTATCCGGAACAAAAAAAGAAATGGGAAAAAAATATGGAACAGCATTAAAACAAGAACTTACAAAAGTACATGATATACTTTACGATTACTTTGTAATAAAGCATGACATTGATTATGAAAAACTCGTAGACAAAGCTAAAATATTATTTGATAAATACCCTAGTGGCTACCAGGAGATGATTGAGAGTGCTGCTAAAGCTGCCAATCTCACTACAGAAAATCTAATAGTAGTGAATGGCATGGAAACATTACTACCATTATTAGCAGAGAGTAAAAGTAAAAATGCTCAAATAGTGACTGAAACCGATAAAGCTGAAGTAGCTGCATGCTCTTTCGTAAGCATCCCTCCTGCTGAATCAAAGACAGGTAGCACAATAATAGGAAGAAACTACGATTACCCAAAGCCATTTGACGAATCTGCTAAGCATCTTGTAGTGCTAATGATGAAAGAAGCAGGAGCAGTATCAACCGCTTCCATAGGAATGGCTGGGCAAATATATTGCCCTACCTGCGTAAACGAAAAAGATGTGTTTATAGAACTCAATAATGGTATGCCATCAGGAGGTTATCAAGTAGACAATAATAGAATATCATTGTTAATTAATCTGCTAGAGGCATCTCAAAGCTCTAAATCATTAAATCAATTAGAAAAGCATCTCTCTTCTATTTTATCAGATTATTCTTTAATCATCAACGTAGCTGACGGAACGAAAACTAAATCATTCGAATATTCATCAAACCTAGGACTAAAAACCTATACACCCCACCCTGATCATGTATTTGCTTCAACCAATTTTTATCTTAACCAAACCTGGACAGAGATACCTGAAGCAACAGATAATTCTACATGGCTAGGAGTTAGTAGAAGAGATAATATACTAAAGCACTTTAAAGAAGAGAAAAAGTATGATGTAGCGGATGTCAAAAAGGCACTAAGCGATAGTATTAGCTCTGGAGGAGCTAGCTGGGATTCAACAATATATCAAATAGCTTATGAGCATGGTTTAAGGAAATTACATCTAAGAATTTCTGAAAACGAAAATAGTACATGGAGTAGCTTTGATCTTAATTCATGTTTTAATGATGTACCAGACGGGTTATATAGTCCACTAGCTGAAAATACATTATCATGTGGAGTACTAATCCAAGTATTACCATCTAACTATATAGATAATACGCAGTAGTTTATTACTCATTTCTTAAAGTCTCAATTGGCGATATAGTTGCTATTTTAAATGCCGGATAAATAGTAGCAATAAAAGATAAAATAAGAGACATAACAATTATGTAGCTTACTTGCAGCATACCAAGCTCTGCAGGTAAGCTAGTTAAAAAATAAATAACTGGATCAAATATAGTAACTCCGGTAATTTTTTCTAAAAATTTTCTAATAGATTCAATATTTAAGGTAAATAATACACCTAAAACGCTTCCTATTACTGTTCCTATAAATCCAATCAAGAAACCATAAATAACAAAAATCTTCACTACTGAAGCTCTGCTAGCACCAATCGTTCTAAGTATAGCAATACCTTTACTCTTATCTTTTACTAAAACCATTAAACTAGAAATAATATTAAATGCAGCAATTATTATTATTAATGATAAAATAAGGAACATAACATTACGCTCAATTCTTAATCCTTGAATAAAAGCTTCATTAGCCATTTCCCAATCAGTAACCACAAAACCAGAGCCTAAATTAGTTATAAGTAACTCTTTGATTTCACTTAATTCTTTTAATCTTGAAACCATTAACTCAAAGTAACTAATTTCAAAATAATTTTGAAATAATAATTGAGCTAAATTAATAGGCATAAAAATTGTGCTAGCATTATACTCATACATCCCTACATCAAATATACCAACTACATCAAAAGTCTTCATTCTAGGAACACTACCTATGATAGTACTGTTAGTATTAGGTGCTATTATTTTAATTTGCTCACCCACATTTATTCCAAGTTGATTAGCTAAAACACTTCCTACTATAACACCTTTATTTAAAGAAAAATCATCCCAACTGCCAAATACTAAAGCATTTTTCATAATAGGTTTATTAGATAAATCATCACCATTCATACCTCTTATAATTGCTCCAGATACTTGGTTATTAGAAGTAACCATAGCTTGACCTTCTACCACAGGTGCCATAAAAGTTACTCCTTCAAGTTCTTTTAAACTCCTTCCTAATTTATCATAGTCAGAAATAGAATTACTAATACCAGTAATGGTTAAATGACCTTTAATACCAACTATTCTTTTAATCAGCTCAGATTCATAACCATTCATAACTGACATCACTATAATTAAGGTAGCAACACCCAATGCTATACCACTTAAAGCAAAAATATTAATTATGGATATAAATCGCTCTTTTTTCTTTGTAAAAAGATAACGTAATGCAATGAATAGCTCAAACATCGACTAATTTTTTCAATATATTATAACTATAACGCACTAAATTAATGCATCAAATTTTGATTTATCAGAGAGATAAAAGAAAAATTTCAAGAATTACCACTCTAATTTTTCCAAATTAAGATTATCATTAGTATATACGCAAATCTTAGAAGCAATTTTCATTGAAGCTCTAACAATCTCCTCAGAATTTAGCTCAGAATTATCTAACAATGCCTGAGCTGCTGCTAAAGCGTAATTACCCCCCGATCCTATTGCCGCTATACCGCTTTCCGGCTCAAGAACATCGCCACTACCAGAAATGACCAAAGTAACTTCACTATCAGCTACTATCATCATAGCTTCTAGCCTGCGCAAGTACTTGTCTGTACGCCAATCTTTAGCTAACTCTACAGCTGAACGTACTAGCTGCTTAGGATGAGCTTCTAATTTTGCTTCTAAGCGCTCAAATAAAGTAAATGCATCAGCAGTAGCGCCAGCAAAACCTGATATAATAGTACCTCTAGCAAACTTTCTTAATTTATTAGCAGAAGATTTTACTATAGTATGGCCCAAACTTACTTGCCCATCACCGCCTATAACAACTTGATTGTTTTTTCTTACCGCTATTATAGTAGTACCATACCAAATGTTTGAATTAGTGTGTTCCATGATATTATATTTCTAAGAGTTTTGATATTTATTAATACAAGCTTAATTTTTCCAACTTCATTTTATTGCAATCTACAGAAATTTTGCATCAATGCTGCAAGATATATAGCGAAAACTTACTCAGCTAAAGTTAAATCATAGTTTAGCCAATCTTTAAGTTTAGAATATCTATTTAAGGTACTTTTATTGTGTACAGCCATTGCTACAGCTTTTTTTTGCCCCAATAATATGACTAAACTTTTACCTCTGGTAATAGCAGTATACAACAAATTTTTATTTAGCATTATGTAATGAGCTGTTACTATAGGCAGTATAACAATTGGGTACTCTGAACCTTGAGCTTTATGTATAGTAATAGCATAAGCTAATGTCAACTGGTCTAATTCATTAAAGTCATACTCTATTTCACGACCATCAAAATCAACTATTAAAACCTGTTCCTCAGTATTAACTTTAATAATAAATCCTATATCGCCATTAAAAACGAGTTTATCATAATTATTCTCTATCTGCATTACTTTATCATTGAAAGCATATAATTGACCAAATTTTTCAACACTATTACTTTGATAATTAGGATTTAGAATTTTTTGTAATTCTATATTAAGCGCCCTACTACCCAAACCGCCCTTTTGCATAGGTGATAATACTTGCACATCTTTTATCATACTCATCATACTGCTTTCTTCAGTACATTCAATATTATCAGCATTAATATCAACCTTGCTTTTAAATAAATTAGATTTATTTAAGGATGATATACTACCGCTAGCAATTATTTTAGGTATTTCATGCTTTAACAATGTTGTAATTTTTTTTACTATATTTTCAGTATCATCCATTTCTAAAAACCAAAAATCACTCTGATTTTCCTCCTTACTTAACTTAGGTAGATATCCCCTATTAATTAAGTGAGCATTAGTAACTATTTGACTATTAGCAGCTTGTCTAAATATCTTATTGAGACATATCACACTAACAACATTAGAAGATATTATATCAGCTAAAACTTGACCGGGACCAACAGAAGGAATTTGATCAACATCACCTACTAATATCAAACTAGCAGAGACAGGCAAAGCTTTCAATAAAGTTGCCATAAGATAAACATCAATCATTGAGCTTTCATCTATAATAAGCAAATCGCACAACAACTGATTATTCTCATTATAAGTAAAGCTTTGTATTTGAGGATCGAATTTTAACAATCGATGAATAGTTGTTGCCGGGCGCCTAGTGCTCTCAGCTAATCTTTTAGCTGCCCTACCAGTAGGAGCTGCTAATTTTATTCTAAGTTTAGTCCCACTTTTTTGAATATTAGTAGAATAACTAAAATTTTCACTTTTTTCACTTTTATTAAGGCTATTCTGATATTCAGTAAAAACTTTAATAATCGAATTAATTAAAGTAGTTTTGCCAGTACCAGGGCCACCAGTCACTACAGCTAATTTGGTATCGGCAATGGTATGTAGCGCTTGCTGCTGGCTATCTGATAGCCTTATGCGATAATTAGAACTAAGCCAACTTATAGCATCTGAAATTTGCAAATTTCTTCCTAACGGTTCACCAATCTTAGATATAAGGGCTAATTTCTTAGCTATTAGCCTCTCATAATAAAAATATACAGGCAAGAAAATCAAACTACTAGTCGCTAAAGCTAAATCATCGTTAACAACCTTATTTTCAACTAAATTACTTTTATGGTATTTTTTTTCAATATCACCTATCAAATGAGCACTATCAATAGGAATTGAAATTAAATTATTATTTCTTAATTCGCTACATAAAGCCTCTTCTAATAATTCACTATCTATATTTAGGTGTTTTACACCTTTATCTAAAAGCTCATAATATGGTAAAGCACAGTGACCACTAGAACTAGCTTCACTTAAGATATAACTAACCGCTGCTTGAGCTCGTTTAGGTGAATTATACTCTACACCTAAATTCATAGCTATCTTATCAGCAGTAAGAAAACCTATACCTTTTATATCTTTAACTAATCTATACGGATCTTCTTTTAATATGTTTAAAGACTGCTGTTGATACCTACGAAATATTTTACTAGCCAAAGAACCACTAATACCATGACCTTGCAAAAAAATCATTAAATCACGTATTAGCTTATTATCTTGCCAACTTTTGCTTATTAATTTAGCTCTAACAACCCCTATACCATCTATTTCAGTTAAACGCTCAGGATTATTTTCAATTATATCAATAGTATATAGACCAAATTTTGATACAACTTTTTCAGCAAAATGTGCACCAATACCTTTAATCAGACCTGAGCTTAAATACTTCTTAATCCCTATTACAGTAGTTGGTAGAACTAGTACAATGGTATCAGCACGCAATTGCATACCATACTTAGTATCATTAAACCAACAACCAGTTGCACTTATTGCTTCCCCTACTGATATATTAACAATATTACCTACCACAGTAATTAGCTCTTTGTTTCCCTGAACTTTTACTCTTATAACAGAAAAACCATTTTCATCATTGCGAAAGACTATCTTTTCTACTGATCCATGAATGTTAGCTTCAGCTTTATTTTGTTCCATTAATTTATAATTAAATTATATCAATTTATAACGTCAAATATATCATCATAATCGCTAGAACTATCAATTTTGGTTCCCTGATGCTTTAAATTGTTTTGAACATTGCCATTTGATGGAAAAACATTAGCACCATTCACTAAACTATCACCTTTATCAATATTAAGCTCATTAGCAGATTTTTGTTTTTCCTTAATTATTTCTAATACTTCTTCATATAAACTTTTCTTAGTGGCTTTAAGAGAATTATGTTCATTTAAATTATCCTTATTACTACCACCCAACTCATCTTTACTAACAATGTTGTTAACTTGATAATTTTTCTCCTTACTCTTTTTAGTTAAGTCTACTTTATCAGTTTTACTTAACTCAATATCCTGGTAGATAACTTTATTTTGATTAGGAACTATAAAACCTCCTGGATCTTCGGGAAGAAGACTTATACAGGGAGATTTCTGTTTTATTAAAGGTATATTATTGATATCAAAAGGCTTAATAGTATAAAAATACGCCCTATTAATTACTACGCAAAATATCATAATTGAAATGAAAAAGATAAAATAAGAAAATAAACGCATATATGTTTAAAAGCTTTTCATTAATACTTAAAACTCACAAAGATTGAAAAAGATAAAATCCTAGAGATATAACATTATATCTCTATAACTTCTAGAATTCCTGGAGCATGAAGAGTTAATAGTTTTTTCTCTTCTACTGGATTATTAAGCGTTAACTTAAAGCAAACTTTCCCCTTATCAGGAATTAACGCTACCAATGATAAATACTTTATCATGTTACTTTTATTTTCAATACTATTATCTAATAAAGATTTGATTAACGGTATTGCTTCCTTATTATAGAGCAATAAATTATAATGGCTTCTTATTTCAGCTACCGCTTCTTCAACGCTACTCAAACTCTCTACAATCAAACGTAATCCACTATCATCTCTCTTAGCAGTAATATTACAAAAAATCAACCTTCCCTCTTGTAGTAAATCAGAGTGCCTGTATAATAAATCTTCATTGAATAATGATATATCAATTATACCATCTTGATCAGATAACCTAATAAAAGCAAATTTCCCCCCTCTCCCCTTACTAGAACGTATTTTTTTCGATATTATTACTCCCGCTATATTTATAGATATGCCATCTTTATGGGTGATTTTTTCTATTGCATTACTGCTAATGACTTGTTTAATCTTTAATTTTTTAGCATAAGGAGTTAACGGATGTTCGGTTAAGTAAAAACCTAGGGCCTCATACTCGAAAGCAACTCTTTCTTCAAATGACGAATTTTCTGCTTCTAATAATTTTACATTATTAGTTACATTAGAAGAAAACAAACTAATTTGCTTATCTGCTGAAAAGTTTACTAACCCACTAGCATGTTTAAGTAATATATCTAAATTTTGTAAAACTTGCTCAGCTGGCATAATCGAATCCATTGCCCCAGCTTTAGCTAAAATCTCAAGTAACCTTCTATTGAGACCTAGCTTAAAACAGCGGCTTATAAAGTCAAAAATATCGCAAAATTTTCCATTTTTCTCTCTCTCATTAACAATAGCACTCAATAATTTTAGCCCCGCGCTTTTAATACCAGCTAAACCAAATCTTATGCCTTTCAGATTATCTTCAATATCTGGTATTTCATTTTTCAATTCCAATTCATCAACGATTTTAAAATAAATATCTGAAGAATTAATACAAGGTTTCAATATTTTTATATTGAAACGTTTTGCCTCAAGACAAAAAAGATATAATTTATCCGAATCATCAATATCCAAATTAATCAAAGCAACTAAATATTCAGTAGTATAGTTAGCTTTAAGATAAGCAGTATGGTAGGAAATTATTGCATAAGCAGCAGCATGTGACTTATTAAAACCATAACTTGCGAATTTATCTACCAAATTAAAAATAACATTTGCTTGCTCTTCATCAATGCCATTAGCTATAGCTTGATCAATAAACTTAGCTCTTTGAACATCCATTTCCTTCTTATTTTTTTTACCCATCGCACGCCTTAACAGATCAGCCTCTCCCAAACTATAATTAGCTAAAGTTTGAGCAATCTGCATAACTTGCTCTTGATACACTATTATACCATAAGTCTCCTTTAAAACCTCAGTAAGACTAGGATGGATATAATCAATTTTTTCTAAACCATGTTTACGATTTATATAATGAGGAATATTATCCATAGGTCCAGGACGATATAAAGAGGCTAAGGCTATAAGATCGTTAATACAATCAGGCTTTAAATTCTTTATAGCCTCTCTCATTCCTACTCCTTCAAACTGAAAAACTCCCGTTGTATGTCCCTTACTAAGCATAGTATAGGTCTTTTTATCATCTAACGGAATAGAACTTAACTCTAAACGAAATTTATAACGCTCTTCTACCAGATTAAGAGCTTGAGCTATAACAGTTAAAGTTTTTAGACCTAAAAAATCAAATTTCATTAAACCTGCTGCTTCAGCATACTTCATTGTATACTGTACAGCTGGCATGCTAGAATTAATATCTTGATATAATGGAACCAATTCCACTATAGGACGGTCAGCTATAACTACACCTGCAGCATGGGTAGAAGCATGACGATGAATACCTTCAAGCTGCAAGCTAATACGTAACAATTTTTCTATATCAGGATCAGTATCACGTAAATATCGTAATTCTTTATCAATATCGATAGCTTCTCGTAAAGTGATAGGATGTGCAGGATTATTAGGTACCATTTTACATATTTTATCTACAACGCTATAAGGCATTTGTAAAACCCTACCTACATCCCTAAGCACAGCACGAGCTTGCAATTTACCAAAAGTAATAATCTGCGCTACTCTATCCTCACCGTACTTATTACGAACATATTGAATAACTTCATCTCTCCTTATTTGACAAAAATCTATATCAAAATCAGGCATTGAAACTCTTTCAGGATTAAGAAAGCGCTCAAATAATAACCCGAAGTGTATAGGATCTAATTCCGTAATTTTTAGCGCCCAAGCAACTATAGAACCAACCCCTGAGCCCCTACCTGGACCAACAGATATACCATTTTCTTTACTCCAATTAATAAAATCAGCAACTATAAGGAAATAACCAGAAAATCCCATCCCTTTAATTACTTCTAACTCAAACTTTAAACGCTCAAAATACTGGTCTTCATTAATAGGATATAATAAATTAGAAATTCTATTTTTAAGCCCTGTATAAGCATCATTTTCAAGTAACTCATCTTCATTGCTATCCAAAGAAAACTTAGGCAATAATGGCTTACTCTCTTCTGGCATAAAACTACACTTTTTAGCAACTAATAAAGTGTTATCTATAGCCTCAGGTAAATCAGCAAAAAGTTGCTTCATTTCAGCAATTGACTTAAAGTAATGCTCAGGATTAGAGGAGATCCTATCATCTTGAGCTAAATATCTGTTATTAGCTATGCATAATAATGCATCATGAGACTCATGCATAGCTGGAGTAAGATAAGCTACTGGATTGGTGGCAACCAAAGGAATGTTATACTCATATGCTAATTCTATAAAATAATGCTCAAGGTATTGATGCCTATTATCATTATAACGAATCAATTCTATAAATAAATCATCAGCAAAAACCTTCTTTAGCTCACTTAGAAGCAATCTTGCTTCTGTCAATTTATTACGCGTTATCAGTTGACCTATAGGGCTTTCTTTACCACATAAAACAATTAAACCCTCGTGACTATCAACTAACTGCTTTAAACTTATAATATTACTATAATTATTTTTGATATATAAGTCACTTATTAGCTTTATTAAATTACGATATCCTACATAATTTTTAGCAATAATTAATAATTCAGCTGTCTCTTTTTTCTTTTTATCAACTAAGCTTAAACTACATAAACTATCTTTATCGCTATTATATTCTACTTTAACTATACAACCAATTATAGGCTGAATACCATTTTTAGCACAAGCTAGCGAAAACTCCAAAGAACCAAATAAATTAGAATTATCAGTCAAACCTAAAGCAGGCATTCTAATATTAACAGAGTGCTTGACTAAATTATCTATTTTTATATTACTTTGACCTAGAGAATAATCAGAGTACACTCTTAAATGTATAAAATCACTCATCGAATTCTACATTCCTTTAAATACAGTTTAGCTAGTTATTCCATAATTAAAATCACGGAATAAAGCATAATAAAATTATACTCTCTAACAACTAATATAAGAATATATAGTTTTATTAGATAAGATATAAATACAAAAAAAGCCGAAATTTTCTACAACAAACTATAAAACAAAAAGAGATGCAGTCAACTTAACTTTTTTATAGTTCAAAAAAGTTAAGTTGACTGCATTGTAAAATTTACAAGTTTTGAAATAAACATCTTGCTTTATAGCAAATTGAGTTGGTATACCAAGGAGACTTCAACAATTAAAATGAGCAGTGAGCTTAGAAAGCCTATATTAATAGGTGAGCGTCAGCGAGTCCCAAAATTTGACAACACAAATATTGGAGTTTCAAAGATATATTTACATGTAAGTGAACTATAAGCCATTGCCACATAAAAGCTAGCGTTTTCACAAAAAAATTTGTATACATTGGTAAGAGCACTATTAAAATGATTATTTGCAAAAACAGAAGCTGAGCTAAAAAAATTTACTGATAAAAAAGCAGAAAATATTATATAGTATTTTAGATTGAATTAGGGATTTTAAAGAAGGAGGAGATAGCGTCGAATATTGCATTAAAATTTAGTATATTGCATTCAATCCATCTCTTCATATTAGCACCAAATTGGTGTTTGATCCCGGAGAATTATGGTGTATATGATGATACATGGAGAAAAAGCTTATGGAACAAATATTACATGCAAATGCCAGAACAACGGCGGCGGTGCGTAGAGAAATACGTGATAGTAAAGAGAGCATAGCAAAAGCAGCTATAAGGTTTAATGTTAACCCTTAAAACCATTATCAAATGGAAGAAATGAGAAGATATAAAAATCTTCCTATGGAGCCTAAAAAGACCAAATCTACTGTACTTTCTGAAGCTGAAGAAGAAGCAATAGTTGCATTTCGTAAGATGACAGAACTACCTTTGGATGATGTACTTTATAGCTTACAAGAAACTATACCTCATTTGAGCAGATCAAGTCTTATAGATGTTTAAAACGGCATGATTGCCCTGTGTTGCCTAAAAGAGAATCATCTATTTCTTTTGATCAAAAGAATCCTTTTACACATATCTTTGAGCTTGTTTGCAATGAGAATCAGATAGAGCATAGAAAGACCCAGATCAAACATCCTTGCACAAATGGTCAGGTAGAGCGAATGAATAGAACATTGAAAGAAGCAACTGTTAACACTTTCTATTATACATCTCATGATGAGCTAAAGAGGCATCTGCATCCTTAATTAATGGCTTATAAATTTTTCTAAATTTCATTCTTATACTATTATCTCTTTGTTTCTAAGAAGTTATCATTTTCTGCTGGAGAAAAGGTATCTGAATACAATTAAATATCATTAGATAAAAGCCATTTATTTGAAAATAAAAGGTTGAATTACCATGATATTTATTATGTAAATGATATTGAAAATTGTTTATCATGTAGTAAATTAGGAAATTCATCTGTAAATCATATTTAGAATCAATTATTACTTATTTCTTCGTTTTTATTCAAATACTTATTAATATTTCTCAATATTTCCTTAATAACTTAATTATTTTTATATATTGCTTTGGCTAAATATTTTGATATCATCATCGCTTAAGTGAGAAAAAACTAAAAACTTCATTATTTATCAATTTTTATATAAAGAAATATAAATGTTAGTAGATTGCAATTGTAGTAGACTTAATAATGGCCCTTTAAAATTACGTTATAATTATAGTCATAGCGATATTGAAGATATAATTTTAAAATTAGGTATCTGTGCAATCACTCCATTATTTAAAGCTGGAACAGATTTTTCTAAATTTCATTTTTATACTATTATCTCCATGATTTTAAAATTAGGAATTGAAAGTATCAAGATATTTTCTGATGTTGGTGCTGATTTTTCTAAATTAGATGTAAATGATATTGAAGAAATTATTAATAAATTAGGAATTGAAAGTATCAAGCCATTATATGATATTAGTACTGATTTTTCTAAACTAGATGATTGGAGTATTTTCTCCATCATTGATAAATTAGGAATTGAAAGTATCAAGCTATTATCTGAAGTTGGCGCTGATTTTTCTAAATTAGGTAAATATAATATTTCAAGCATTGTTAATAAATTAGGAATTGATGCTATCCAAGCTTTGTTTAAGGTTGGTGCTAATTTTTCTAAACTAGATGATTGGGGTATTTTCTCCATCATTGATAGATTAGGAATTGAAAGTATCAAGCCATTATCTGAAGTTGGCGCTGATTTTTCTAAACTAGATAAGAATCATATTGTATATATTATTACTCACTCAAATATTTATGCCATCAAGGCATTATATGAAGCTGGTACAGATTTTTCTAATATTGGAAAATTTGTGAGCAGTATTATTCAAAGGATTACTGAAAGTATCAAGCCATTATTTGAAGTTGGTGCTGATTTTTCTAAATTAAAAGACTCAGTACTAAAATTGATAGTTGAAAAAGAGTTATTTGCCTCTAAAGATTCAACAGGAAAAAAGGAATCTGAGTACAATGAAATATCATTAGATAAGAATCTTATATGTGAGGATAAAGGGTTTAATTACGCTGATATTTGTTACGAGAATGATATTGAAAATTGTTTATCATGTAGTAAATTAGGCAATCTATCAGAATATGATGTATTGTATTTATAATTAGTTTTCATTATTTGATTTTTTTATTTTTATTCAAATAGTTATTAATATTTCATTAATAACTTAATTATTTTATATATTAATTTAGCTCAATATTTTGATATCATCATCGCTTAAGTGAGAAAAAACTAAAAACTTCATTATTTATAGAATTTTAAAATATAAAATAAAATGCTCTCAATTATTATCCAAATCCTTGCTGGTTATGCAGTTTACCACCAGTTCGTGATAAGGAAAGGTTATCTAGAATATAATGTTGAGTTAAAAAGAGTTTTATAAAGAATGAATAAATAACTCAACATGAAGAAAGATATCACAGAATTATTTTGTTATAATAGATGATTTTTGTAAGTTATACGAAAAATATAAGAGTAAGAAGCTACTGCCTTCTGGTGATATGATTAGAGATAGGCATGGTAAGATGGGACTAAGTGAAATGTTAACAATAATGATAAATTAATTATTATACTAAAAACGATAACTTACATCATGCAGCTTAAAATCTTATCCCGAATTCAGGTATAATGCTTTAAATAGCCTAAAATCATCAGCCTCTTCCTTAAAAAAGGCTGTGCATATCACTTGTTTTATCTTTTTATCAATAACTTAGATTTTTAAAGTATTCTAAAGACATTAATAACCTTTAACCCATTTAGCTGCCTAACTCTTACTTTTTTGTTCAGCTTCTTTGAGTTTTTATGCCAACTTCTCTATTAATAACTGTTTTATAGGCTATGCAAGAAGTATATTAAATCATTTTTACAGCAAATCCTGCAATACAGAAGTAGTATATTGTAAATATAGCAAAAAACATAAGTGTTCTGAAGTAAACGATTATAACGAAATAGTTAAACGCTTTGGTATTTTAATATGCGTAAAAAAGCAATAAATATCAGAATTTATAGGGGGTTAATTTTTATAGAGCATTGCGATAATAGTGCTGTATTAAATATGCAAATAATTTCAATAGTGATGATAGCACTCATATACAATCAGTGTTCTAATAGCTAATCGTTCTCTATCATATATTAATTTAGCCGAGATTGATGGGATAGCACTGTAAAAATGCTTGAATTAAAAGTAGATTAATAAATGCTGTTAGATTAAGTGATGTTATTGTCAACTAAAAATGCTACCATTAAATTAACTTTTTTATAGTTTTAAAAAGATTCTCTAATTATAATATGTGTTATAATTATGGTGGAGAACTAGAGATATTTTTATAGAAAAAAAGAATAGCAAGTCTGCTAATAAATTTTAAAAAAAATTTATTAAAAATTTTGATGGAAAATTATCACCAATTTACTAGATAAAAAGTACAATAGGTTAGAAAATTTAAAGCTTCAAATTATAGAGAAAAAGTACATCAAGTTTGCCTATTATATATAATAATAATGAAGTAATGCAGCTTCAGAATTTTCTTATGCATAAAATAGAATACTGTAACCCTATTTTAACTCTAAAAAATTAAGCTGATTATATCTTATTTCCTAATGTCTCCCAGATTTCGGTCCATTACTATTTAACTTGATAAAGCTTTGTATTTCATTACAATAGTACAATATAAATTAAAATAATTTAAGAGCTTTTTATGTCTAATATTGATTTTTTCGAAGGTATTTCAAGTGAAGCACCAATACAAGAATTTGTTGATTATTACAGCGTTATACATGAAGAAATTACATTTTTACCTAAGTCTATTCAAGAATTTGGCATTGAATTAATAGCTTTAATGGAAGCTAAGCCTATTGATAATGATAAAGCGGTAACTTATATAAAAAACTTTTTAGAAGCTTTTTGCTCTAAAACTGATAATTACAGTAAGTTAACACAGGAAGGAAAAGATGCTATTAATCAGATCTGGAATTCTGATAATGAATTTATAAAGTATACTATGAACAAAGTTAAGTGTTAGTTTATGGATCAATACGTAGAATATAATGCAGAAATTGATCTAATGTATCCTGATTCACTATTTGTTACAAAAATATAGTAAATCCATTGTAACTCTAATTATAGAAAATGGGAAATCAGTAGATTCTAATAAGATAAAAAAAGCTCTTGATAACATTGAGTTAAGTAAATATTTATTAACTCAAGATCCAAATAGTATCCCTGTTACTTTTGGTTATATGAGAAGTACCGATCAACGCTTAGTTGTATTTTTAGAAAATGGACCTAAAACTTCTACTAATAACATATACACTACTGCATACTATAAGGAAACCACATATTCTCTAGAGAATGATCAAGAGTGTATAGATAGGAAAGAGAGTAGAGTGCCGTTTTCTAATACAAGCGTTGATGTTTTTATATTAAATCATTTTTATAGCAAATCCTGCAATATAAATTTATAGTGACTGATTTTATAGAGCATGGTGATAATGGTGGTGCTTTGAAAGCTATTTAAATATCAAATAGTTTCAGTGGTGGTATCACTCATATACACTCGAGTATTCTAACAGATGATCATTCTTTATGGTATATTAATTTAGAAAAGATTGTGATATATTTAGCTGGGATTGCTACCTTTGGGATAGAGTTAGCAATTCATAGATGCTATAGTACTGTAAAATACTGTAAAAATACCTAAATTGAAAACAAATTAATACTATTTTAACTCTAAAAAGTTAAGCTGATATACTATCTTTTAACTTTGAAATGTTAGTTCAAAAATGCTAAAACCTTTGTCTCATATCATCGAAGCTATAATAGCTTATACTTTATATTGCATATTTTGGTTATTGCCTATTGACCAAGCTTCAGCGCTTTCAGGATATTTAGTAGAAAAGATTGGAGCTAAGCTCAAAGTTAATAAAATAGCATTTCGCAATCTTGATTTATGCTTCCCTAATTTAAGTAAAGAAGAGAAAAATGAAATAATAAAAAAGATGTGGAATAATTTAGGCCGCATTATAGGGGAAATGCCTCATTGGTATCGTATTTCGGATAAAGAATTTGTTAAGCGTGTTGATATAGTTAATTTTCCAACGAAAGAAGAACTCTTATCAAACTATAAAAATAAAGTATTATTAATTTCAGCACATTTTGGCAATTGGGAATTAGCCAACAGATTAGTGCAATATAGGGGTTTGAAGCTTTGTTTTATATATCGTAAATTAAATAACAAATATGTAAATTGGTTACTTAATTATACTAGAAAAAAAACAGGAGTTGCTCTTTTAGAAAAAGATACAGGAGCAGCTAAGGGTATGATAAGAGAAATTAAAAATGATAATGGGAAAACTCTAGGAATGCTAGTTGATCAAAGGCATGATAATAATGGTGTAATGATTCCTTTTTTTGGTAATGTTGCTTCAACAACTACAGCTCCAGCCGATCTTATGTTGTTATATAAGACTCCTATAGTGATAGGTAAAATTATCCGTAGTAAAGGTGCTTATTATAAGGTTGAATTTTCTAATCCTTTAACTTTGGAAGATATAGATCGCCTTAGGAATGAAAAAAGCAATTCTATAGATGAAGAATCGGATAAAAGAAAAATAATCATGAACTATATAAATCAACAAATTGAATCTTGGGTAACAGCTAATCCTGAGCAATGGTTTTGGGTGCATAGAAGATGGCCATTAAATTTATATGAAGATGATAAATAATTTAAAAAATTAAAAAAGCTGAATAAAAAAATAAATATATTATACATATTACCGAAAACTATAGTAGTATTATTAATATCAAAATTAAACTTTAATTTATGGTTTTTTCACATGTCTTTGTTTCTTGGCTTAACTTCAGAAGAGATTAATACATCAGTTGATAAGCTTTCAAAACTTTTAACTACTACCTATGCTTTATATACAAAAACTCAAAGTTATCATTGGGACGTCAAGGGTAAGTGCTTCACCATGTTGCATAGCTTATTTGAAAAGCAATATCAAGAGCTAGCTGAAGCTGTAGATGAAATAGCTGAAAGAATAAGAATGTTAAATAGTCATTCTACAGTGAATTTTCATAACTTTTCACAATTCAACCATTTATCCGAAAAAGAAGATAATGCTGATGTAGAGATGCTAAAAATGCTTTTAGCTGATCATGAAGATATAATTTTACAACTGAGAGAAGCGATAAAATTATTAAAAAATTATTCTGATGAAGCTACAGTTGATTTATTTATTAAACGACTATCTTTTCATGAAAAAACAGCTTGGATATTAAGAAGTCATGCAAACAAGGGTAATAAGTAGTTTAATTATTTTATGACTAAAAAAACTGTAAACAAATCTATTATCATATTTGCTGTAACTCTACTGCTAAAATTCACTTCTATAGATTTAATATGTTTTGTTCATGCTGATGACAATATAAAGACTATATCACTTAATCAAGATCAAGAGAAATTAGCTCAAGAAATTTTTTCTATTACAAAGTGCATGGTTTGCCAAGGAGAGAGTATTAAAGAGTCAAATACTGATTTTGCTCAAGGCATGAGAGAAGTAATTACAGATAAAATAGCTGAAGGTGAAAAAAAAGATGCTATATTATCATATATTAGGGAACGTTACGGGGAAGAAGCTATATTAGAACCTCAGTTTACTTATTATAATATAACATTATGGCTTTTACCTTTAGCAATATTAGGTGTTAGCTTGGTTGGTGTGATATACTATTTTTTATTTAAGGAAAGTAAATGAAAAATATTAAAAGTTTTATGATTTATAAGATGATAGGGGAAAGAAAAGAGTTTATTTTAGCTTAGTATTAAACTTTCAATTTAATATGTGGTAATCGATTTAAACCATCTAAATTATTACTAAACCTTGTAGCATTAAAATATATACCCATCGCTATGGCTAATGATAACACAGAAGAACCACCATAACTTACAAAAGGTAATGTCATACCTTTTGTTGGGAATATATGTAAAGTTACTCCTATATTGAATATAGCCTGAAACGCTAAATACATCAGTATTCCAATACTAGAATATATACGATAAAGATTACTCAATTTACTGGTATTAAGTATGCCCTTTATAACTATAAAGGCTATTAAACTTATTAATAATAAACAGAATAATGTCCCTAATTCTTCTCCTGCCACTGCAAATATAAAATCAGTGTGAGAGTCAGGCAAAAGGTATTTTACTATACCCTCACCCGGACCTTTACCAAATAATCCACCGTTAATATAGGACTCAAGTGATTTTTTCACTTGATAATTTGTTGTAGTATCATAATTTAGAAAATGCTCTTTTCTCATAGCGACATGAGGCAATGATATATAAGCCATTGCTATTCCCAATATAAAGAAGACTAATATTACTAAAATCCATAAATAAGGTAATCCCGCTATAAACAATTGAGTTCCTGTTACTATTGATATAGTAATAGCCATACCAAAATCAGGCTGTATTAATAATAAGGCCATTATTATTATATGCATAATTATACATATAGTAAAAGCAGGAAATTGTTCGTTATTGTCTTTTTCTGCTAAAATAATAGCAGTTATTACTGTATAAAATGGCTTTAAAAATTCTGAAGGTTGTATTGATAATGCTCCTAAACTTAACCATCTTCTAGCTCCTTTAGCTTCATCTGCAATAAATGGTAAAGCAATTAGCAGAATAATAGTGATAGCCAAACCAATAAAACCTAAACGTTTTATATATTTTTCATTAAGCATTGATAATACTATAATGATAGGAATCGATATCAATAAAAAAAGTATTTGCCTATGTATAAAATACAAAGGATTTACACCTATACGCTCTGAAATTGCTGGACTAGCTGTAGTAACAAGCATTAAACCCAAAACTATCAATAAAAACAAGGCTAAAGCTGAAGAGCTATCTACTGAATACCACCATCTGCCTAAAATCCCCATACGTCTTTTATTAGACGCTACCATATTATTCTTTCTATGCATAAGTGGATTATTATTGGAAAGTATTATCTGATAATATTACACTTTACTAGAAAGCATATTTAAAAATTTTCCTCCTTCTTCAGCTCCTTGAGCGCTTATAGTATGATTTTGACCCTTTTCTATCAAAGTTTTAACAGGAACATTTATCGATTTTAAACGACTTTCAGCTTGGTAACAAGCTTCTACTGAAACAACAGTATCACTATCACCATGAATAAGCATAATTTCTGGATTACTTTGGACTTTAATACCATCTAATTTAGGCACATAGAGAGCACCCGAATACCCTAATATACCTCTAACCTGATCTAATGCGAATAAACCGCTATATAAACTAAGCATACAACCTTGAGAAAAACCAGATAAAACCAACTGATCATATCCCATATTAAGCCTATTTAATTGATTATCTATAAATTCTTTTAATAATATACTTGCATTGTGTAATCCAGAAAGCATAGACTCTTCACTGCGATCTAGTAAACTAAACCACTGAAAGCCATTTAAACCCCAACTATCACCTTCAAATTGATAAGGAGCATTAGGACATATTATATTTGATTCGGTTATATAATTTTCTCCCCAATACCTTGCTAAATCAGACAAATTATCTTTATTTGAACCATAACCATGGAGTAATAAGACGAGTAATTTAGGATTTTTAACTTTTGTTATATATTCGTAATAATTCAACATATTTCAATTAATTTATCTAGGATACTATTATAAACTTAAACTAGCTACAGCAAGTATACCTTTGATACTTCAACATTTGCGTTGTCAAATTTCGCGGTTTCACTGACACTCACCACTTATTTTTCTAGCAACTGCCAAAGTTCTCTTTGGTATATTATTTGCATAGTATAATACAACGAATTATTCTATAATTCCATGACAGTATTTATATTTTTTGCCTGAACCACAAGGGCAACTTTGATTACGCGAAACCTTCTTGTTTTGCTTTAAATGCTCCATTTGCTTTTCATTAGCATATTGCTTACTATCTTCAACCTCATAATTATGAGGTTTATCATGTATAAACTGCATTTTATTCAAATCACCGTAAGTTTTAGCAATATTATCTTGATGTTTTTCTGCATCATTTGTTACTATATGCAAATGAGCAACTCGCTGTACAACAATTTCTTCAAAATCTTGAATCATATTTTTAAATAATGCAAAAGCTTCAATCTTATACTCATTAAGAGGATTTTTTTGCGCATAAGCTCTTAAATTTATCCCCGTTCGTAGCTGATCTAAGCTATGTAAATGATCTTTCCATAATTGATCTAAAGTTATTAAGAAAACCTTTTGCAGCAACTCAGAAAATGACTTTTCATCATTATTCAATAATTTCAACTTATTCGCTATTAACTCAGCACTTAATTCTATAACTTTATTTACTAATTCTGGCTCTGTTATACCTTCTTTTATCGCATATTCTTTTATTTCATAATGCGTTCCATATATACCAAATAACTCTTTTTCTAAATTATCTAAGTCCCATTCTTCTCTATAAGATTTTTTAGGTATAAATTTCCTTACTAGAGATTTATTAAGCTTTTCAGCAATCTTATTGAGATTATCTATAAGATCTTGAGGACTACCCATGATGTATAATCTTTGACTATATATCACCTTGCGTTGTTCATTCATTACATCATCAAATTGCAATATATTCTTACGCACTTCATAATTTTGCCCCTCAACTTTTTGCTGAGCTTTTTGTAATGATTTACTGATCCAAGGATGAACTATTGCTTCATCTTCTTTCAATCCAAGTTTAGTTAACAAACCCGATAGCTTATCAGAACCAAAAAGACGCATTAAATCATCTTCTAATGATAAGAAGAAAATCGTACGACCTGGATCCCCTTGTCTCCCTGACCTACCTCTTAATTGATCATCAATTCTTCTAGACTCATGCCTTTCAGTTCCGATTACTAATAATCCACCTTTTTCTAATACCACTCTATTATCTTCTTTTACTTGCTGATCAATTTTCATAGCTATAGAATTAACTTGCTCTATAGAATAATTAGAATCAACAGATTGCTTTAGTAATATGTCAGTGTTACCACCAAGCTTGATATCAGTTCCCCTTCCGGCCATATTTGTAGCTATAGTCACGGCTCCAGGCCTTCCAGCTTGGGCTATTATCTCTGCTTCTTGAGCATGATACTTAGCATTTAATACATTATGCTTTATCCCGGATTTTTTCAGCATACTCGATAATAACTCAGATTTTTCTATACTTACAGTACCAACCAAAACTGGCTGCTGACTTTTGTAAGCCTTCTCAATCTCGCTTACTATAGCACTGTACTTTGCTTTACTGGTTTTATAAATAAGATCATCTTCATCAATCCTCGCTACAGGCACATTTGTAGGTATAGTTACTACTGGTAGCCTATATATATCATTAAACTCAGCAGCTTCAGTCATAGCAGTCCCAGTCATGCCTGATAGTTTTGGGTACATACGAAAATAATTTTGAAAAGTAACAGAAGCTATGGTCTGATTCTCATTTTGTACTGGGACATTCTCTTTGGCCTCCAAAGCTTGATGCAAACCATCAGAATAACGTCTACCAATCATCATACGCCCAGTAAATTCATCTATTATCAATATTTTATTATCTTTTATTATATAATCAATATCGCGCTTAAATATCTTATGCGCTTTTAGCGCTTGATTTATATAATGAACTATAAGCATATTTTCTAAATCGTATAAACTACTCTCAGAAGATATCATATTATTTTGCTTCAAAAGCTTCTCTACAAACTCATTACCTTTATCTGTTAAAAGTATATTACGTACTTTTTCATCTATCTCATAAGCATCTTCTGGCAATTCAAAAATAAGCTTATTAATTTTACCATATATCTTAGAGTTATCTTCAGCTGGACCAGAAATAATTAAAGGAGTTCTAGCTTCATCTATAAGTATACTATCTACCTCATCAACAATTGCAAAATGGGATGGCTTCTGTACCATTTCTTCTAAATTATATTTCAGATTATCGCGCAAATAATCAAAACCCAACTCATTGTTAGTGCCATAGGTAATATCTGCTAAATAAGCTTCCTTTCTTTGCTCATCACCAATATTACTAGTTATACAACCAACACTCATCCCTAAAAAATTATATAGTTGCCCCATCCATTTAGCATCACGCTGAGCTAAGTAATCGTTTGTTGTGACTATATGAACTCCTTTACTTGTTAAAGCATTTAAATAAGCTGCTAATGTCGCTACTAATGTTTTACCCTCACCCGTTCTCATTTCCGCTATCATACCTTTGTGAAGCACTATACCACCTATTATCTGTACATCAAAATGACGCATACTCAAGACACGCTTTGCTGCTTCACGTACCACCGCAAATGCTTCAGGTAATAAATCATCTAAGTCAATTCCACTTTGCAAACGATCTCTAAATTCCTGAGTTTTATTACTTAATTCAGCATCACTAAGCTTTTCTAGTTCTATTTCTAAGCTATTCACCTTATCAACTAAAACACTAAGTGATCTTATGAAACGATCATTAGCAGAACCAAATAATTTTTTTTTAAAAAAAGATAACATTAATGAAAATAGATTTTTATATAAGTTAGTATAACAGCTTTGATCAATTACTTAATTATTTTATACACATCATTTATCTCATTGCTTAAAATAGCAAATATAAAAGCTATATTGAAAGTATAAAAACTCGCCTATAATAGATAAAGAGTTATTAATTTTTGACTTTTAATTGAATTATTTATGAACACTTTACGCTCAATTTATCTTTTATATCTTTCACCAACAAAAAGCAAGTAAAGTTAAAAACTTCTAAAAAATTTTAGCTTATATTAATTATGAAAATAAGGAAAATAAGATAGATTTGCATGTAAACAGAAGAAGTAAGCTAGAAATCATAATTACATGATGGTTTCTACATTATTCACCCACTTTTGGTTGCTCATTGATATCACTAAAGGACTGTTAATATCGAGAAGAAAGTATATAAATCGCTGCTGCTTTAAAGGTATTTTAACAAAGCGATAATTTAATAAAAAAACGCTACGCTGTTCGCATTTAAAAAATTTTCTAATACTAAGACTTTTAAGTCAAAGTCCTAATTCTTAAATTCAGATACTAAATAAGGAGTGTTGTCTTATAATCACATCTAGATTTGCAGCAAAAGCATCCCTGCAAATCGATCGTAAAACCATTTTTACTAAAATTCTGCACTACAGTATTTTATATTTTGTAAGCAAACTAACTTTAAATTGACTACTTTTTCATTCATTTGCTACTATATTTTAGCAATACCAAAAATAAAAATTTCAAAAGCTAAGAATTACTCGAGATGAGAAATGATATGTATATATATACAAATGTATATGCCTAAAAAATAATTGGGCAATAGCCTAGACAAAAAAAGCGCAGCTATACATAATAACTGCACTTTTTTAAAAAAAATATAAAAAATATTTTAAATTAACTAATCAATAAGCAAGAGACCAACGGTAGTAAGTAAATATGCCCCAACCTCTTTTATATAACTATTATTATCATAATTATATTTACCAGCTTGCTCGACGCTATCATATACTGTTGTAGACGGCACTAAACTATCGTCTTGAAGAAGTTGACATTTCTCTATTTCCTTAAAAGCAACTTTTGTACTAGTAGCGCAACTTTGATTACGACTTTCATATGTTTTATATGGCTTATATGATATACCGATCTCATTTTTTGTAGGATCAAATTTAGTCAGTCCACCATAAACATCACTTAACTCAATTACTTTTTTTATTTCTCCTTTTTTAGTATAATCAGTTATATAGTCATCACAACGTAAATTCAAAGCACTAAAAGAAGCTCCAAGACTACTTACACTTAAGTAAAAAGTTTTCGTAGGAGAACAAAAAACATATAAATTTTCACATGATAATGTATCAGCTACACTTTTAATATCACAAGATTGGCTCTCCTGCGTAGGCACAATTTTAACAACTTTTGAATAACCTGATTGATCACCAAAAAATACATCTACTTGTGCTTTAGGTAACACAACTAGTTTACCAATGTAATCAAAACTCAATAATACGGTGCTAACTTCTGTAATTACCGATGAATCAGTTATTAAAAAATTTAATTCATAATAATAGTTCTGATCAGGACAACAAGGGGCTAAAGAGGTCGAAACTATAGGCGAACCAAGCATATTTTGCTCTTCTAAACTAATACATTTATTACTTCCATTGAAAAACGAAGCTTTATTTGAAGAAATAGTGCTGGGTAAATAAAATCTATAGCTTATAGTATGAGCATATAGACATTTCATCTCATCAACACCTAAAATACCAAGTGTATTTTTAGACATTGATAATAGTACTCCTTCTGCTGATTTACTAGAAAACTCTATACTAACATCATTAGAGCATTCTATACTCGCTGAGCCATCATCACTTTTATAATCATATTGACCAACACTATTAACTTTACTAAAAATCATAGTTCTTTCACTACTATCTTTAATATCAGCTACGTCACTAGAACTATCCGTTGTACCAACATCAATTATTTCTTGAAGATTACGAGCCATATCACAGCTAATTCTCACACTCACTTCTTCAGAAGAGCCTGTTCCGGAAAATAATTTTGATCCTGATGGTATATTAAGATTTTTTAAGGTAATTGTTTTTGCCATAGAAATACTTCTAATTGAATAAATAAAGATTTCCCACCCGTCACGAGTGCAATCACTAAAGCAGTTCCCTGTCAACCTCTAAATATTACACTTATATAAATTATAATAAATTTCTCGATTAATTACCTGTAATAGATCAAAAAGTGCTAATTTTTCACAAAGAGGTATATCTCATAACAAACAAAAAGACAGTGCTCGCTAGTAAACGAAGTGTAAAATCTTCTACTAAATCTTTATTTATCAGAGTTATATTTACTAATACTACCTATAATCAGACCCATATCGGGCATCTTCTATTAACATTTTCACTATTTCAATAAGTGGAATTCCTTTACTTTGCAATATATCGGGGAATATAGATAATGGGGTAAAACCTGGATG
Source organism: uncultured Candidatus Midichloriaceae bacterium (assembly GCA_964387585.1). Classification (GTDB taxonomy): domain Bacteria; phylum Pseudomonadota; class Alphaproteobacteria; order Rickettsiales; family Midichloriaceae; genus CAYLWW01. The sequence goes on along the minus strand of CAYLWW010000002.1, from coordinate 14,894 downwards.
AGTATTGACTTCTAAAAAATGTAATCCTTTATCATCTCCTTTAGTAAAGTCATAGCGAAAATCACTACGGCTTATAGTTCTACAACATAAGAAATTATGAATTTTTTCAGCATTACTCATAGCTAAATCATAAATATTTTGCGGAACTCTAGGAGGAAATATATGCTTAGAAGCACCAAGAGAATATTTAGCTTGATAATCATATAACCCAGTATCATTGGTAGGTTCAAGCTCTAAAACCCCCTTTGCTTCCCCTCTCACTACCGCCACACTCAATTCTTTTCCAAATATATACGCTTCCACCATTACCCTTTCACTATAATGCCATTGACTAGCTGAAGGTAATTGCAATACATCACTCTCATCTTTTATAATAAAAACCCCTATAGTCGAACCTTCAGAAGTTGGTTTTATAACATAAGGCTTAGGAATTGGATCATTTCCAGCCTGTACCATATTAAGGCATTCAACTGCATTTAATTCTATAAAATTAGGTGTATTTATTCCGCAATTTGATGCAATAAATTTAGTTGTAGGCTTATGGAAGGCAATAGCTGAAGCCCTAACACTTGAATGAGTGTAAGGTATTTTCATTAACTCTAATGCTCCTTGTATAATACCATCTTCGCCATATGTGCCATGTAAGCAGTTGAATACTACATCAGGTTTTAATTCAGCTAATCGAATTAAAAAGTCAGGACCAGGATCAAGTTGAGAAACTCTGTAACCTAGTTCTATAATGTACTTAGATAAATTTTTAGCACTTGTTAATGAGACTTCTCGCTCTGCTGATTGTCCACCAGCAAGTAATACTACGTGTTTCATAATTTTTTGTTATCAGTAAAAAGTTACTTTTGCATCCCTAACTAATAACAAAGCAATATCAATATATTCTTTATAACTAATTTAATTAAAAGTAATTTCAGATAAATAGCAGCTAAATTGACTTTTAATTAAAAAACAAAATTTTTATGTAAAAACATAAGTAGCTATATTGATATTGATTAACTATTTTGCTAATAATGGGTGCATTTATTTGATACTTTTATTATAAATAGTGAAAGTTATCAAAACATATTTAATATTAGTATGATTAAATTTATTTTAATTTTTCAAAATCCATTACTAATTCTCTAAACAATACAACGCTAAAAAATTAGGTACTTAAGTAAAAATATGATATAGTGACTGTATTTGTTGGTAAATACTTAATATAATCACATAAATAAGTAATAAAAAAACCTTCAAATTAAATGTTTTATTTTATCTAAAAGTAATAAATAATTTATAAAAAAATTACTCTAAAATGAATTGCTAGTTTAACTATTTTGCTAATTCTTAAAAACAAAAGTTAGTGAGTAGTAGTTAAGACAAATTTAGATGAGATTATCTATAATTAGGAATATATAAACGTACGCACTTATGAAAGTAAGCAATTTTTTTGTATTTAATTGCTCAGCAACATCGTTAAAATTAGTAAAAACTACTATATGGTGTATAGTTTTTATGCTTATTAGTAGCGTCTATCAATTAAGCTATGGAATAAATGACTACTCTTATAGGAGCGCAAAATCAAAGAAAAATAAAACCACTAAAATTGAAAGTAAAACAAACGGTAATCAAAGTAACGTAGCTGATGGCAGTAAAAATAATGGTATTAGCGTACAAAGCAATAATGACTACACAACTCTTTATATACCTTTACTCAACAATAAAACAAAAACAGCAATTTTTATACGAAATAGTAAGTTATGGATAGTGCTTGATCAAGTATTAGAGAATATCGCTATAAAAAATAATTTAGTTGAAAATTTAGCCAATAGTAAAATCAGCAACATAGAACAACTACATCTTAACCCTAAAGCTAGCTTTTTTATAGCAGATATTAAGATGAAAGATAATGACAAGATATATTTACATAAACAGGATAACATTCTTATTTTAAATATATCATCCAAAAATAATGGCTCTAATACAAACGAAATATTTAAATTATTGTTAAACATTTATCCTAATCAGATAAAACAACCTAAAGTTAATATTAATTTTCAAGAAACAATACAAAATGATATTATAGAGTATGTAGACCCTTTTATAGGAGATAAAGTGATTCTAGTCCCTACATACAAACAGAATATTACTGACAACAATTACTTTTTTATAGATTTTCAAGTGTTAAAAAGTATTCAAGGATTAGTAATATTACCATTATCAGATAAGTTAGAGTATTCCATAAAAGATCAAGTTCTTACAATAACAAGTAGTGATGGACTAAATATATCGCCTAAAGTTTACTCAAGCGATCAACAATATTCTCAACAAAATCCTTTCTCCATACTCTCAAATTATGATAAGGGTAATTCTATGCTTAGTCTGACAGGATTTTTAGCTAATCCCGAAGATCTTAATTATAAATTTGCTGATTTAAGCAATAAAATGAATCAAAGCAAAATATCAAATAAGCCAAATTTATGGGCAAACCTAGCTTTATTATATTTAGCTAATGGCTTCTATAAAGAAGCAATTAACTCAGTAGACATGGCTTATTATTATGATCCCTCATTTTTAAACAACTATATTATTCAATTACTCAAAGCAGTTGCAGAGTTTATGGATGGTAAATATCATAAAGCTTACAATACAATTAATAGTATAAAAGTTGAGTCAACAAAATTAAATAATCGAGAAGAAATACGCTTTTGGCAAGCACTGATCTATTTAAAGTTTATTAAGGAAACCCCAGGAATAGATTCAAGCTATGATTATGTAGCAAATTCTAGTCTAATCCATATATTTAATAACAATAAAAAAAATTTCCTGCAGTATTATCCTAGGGATTTCTTACTTAAAATAGGATTTACACTAATAGAATCAAAACTTGACTCTGAATCATTAATTGAAGTTGAAAAAATATTTAAGACTATATCTGATTTAAAGATTCTTTCTAAAACTGCGAATTATAATTACTTACAGTATTTAATCGCTAATTTCTATAATAAACAAGAAGAGTATGATAAAGCAGTGAAAATTTTAAATAAATGTATAGAAGAAGCAGAATTAACAACACCATATGATAGTAAAAATTACGCCTTATGTAATTTAGCTAAAACCAAAGTGTTATATAAAGACGAAAAAATAAAACTACAAGATTATACATCTGCTCTAGAACGAATTGAAATGATTTGGAGGGGTGATAAAATAGAACTTGAAACACTAAAATTACTTGGGGATGCTTACTATAATGATAATAATTATATTCAAACATTAAGAGTTTGGAAAAGCATCATTAATAATTTTCCTGATAGCGTTGATTCGTTAAAATTTACTAATAAAATGGGAGCAGCGTTTATTAACTTTTTTACCAATAAGTTTAGTGATAATAGCACCCCTTTAGAAGCCTTAAGCTTCTTCTATGAATTTGGAAATTTTATACCCGTAGGTAGCATAGGTGATGATATTATTATTAAAGCTGCTGATTATTTAATTGAACTTGATTTGTTAGAAAAAGCTGAAGCATTACTTGAACATCAAGTCAAAAATCGTTTATATGGATATAAAAGAGATAAGAGTATTAATACTTTAGCTAGAGTATATTTAGATAATAATAAACCTAAGCAAGCTATAGAGCTGATAGAGTACGCTGGCAACTATAAATCAGATAATTTAAGTAAAATAGCTAAGGAACGTAAGCACTTATACGCTAAAGCATTACTACAAATCAAACAATACTCCAAAGTTATGGAAGCGCTAAAAAATGATTACAGCCAAAATTCTGATGACATAAAGGCTGAAGCTTATTGGATAGAAAAAAAATGGAGAAAATTTGATGATTATTCTGAACCATATATTTACTCAATACGAAATAGCGACGATATAATATCAAATGATGAAGCCAGAAGAATACTAAAACAATCCATATCATATGAAATGTCTAAGAATAACAAGCTTTTCCATCAGCTTTATGAAGACTTCAATGAGCGTTTCCCAGATAGTACATATGGCAAAATAGCTAAAGTTTTATATGATTTTAAAAATGTAAAAAGTGAAGATAATATTAACGGTATGCAAGATATAAATAAACTTACTAGCATTTTAGATAACGCCAGGGATACAATTCTCTAATCTTTAAAAATGATTAACATGCATAACAAAAAGAAACTTTTCAAAATTTTTTCTCTAATGCTAGGGTTAAAAATTTTAGGCATAATACTATTTTCATTATTATGCTATTATAACATAATTGATTTTAAAATTGATTTTAAAAAATTTCTTTAAAATTTAGAAACAGCAAATAATAACTTAATAAAGTGTCAATATTCTCTGAATATTCAACTAATAATAGTAATAACGGCAGCTATACCGCTCGTGATATTGAAGTATTAGAAGGACTTGAGCCGGTAAGATTAAGACCTGGCATGTACATAGGTGGTACTGATGAAACAGCATTACATCATTTAATTGTTGAAGTACTAGATAATGCTATGGATGAAGCAGTTGCTGGATATGCTAGCTTCATCTCTATTCACATGCATATTGATGGTAGCATTACCATAGCAGATAATGGTAGAGGTATTCCAGTAGATCGACATCCTAAATATCCTGATAAATCAGCATTAGAGATTATATTAACTAAACTGCATTCTGGAGGTAAATTTAATAATCAAGTATATACTCATTCAGGAGGATTACATGGAGTAGGAATATCAGTTGTCAATGCATTATCAGAGTATTTAGAAATTTCAGTAATCCGCAATAATATAATTTACAATCAAAAATACTCTAAGGGTGAAGCGATTAGCGAACTAAGTTCAGAAAAAGGATTTAGCAAAACAAATCCAAATTACTCGTCAGCTTTACAAAAGCATTTGGATACAGCCAAAGCTCATGGTAAAACTTCTAGTAAAGTAAGTGGTACACTAATCACCTTTCTTCCAGATGTTCAAATATTTGGCGATAAAGTTAAATTTAATCCTAGTACAGTATACCAGTTAGCCGAAACTAAAGCTTATTTATTTAAAGATATCACTATATTATGGCGATGTGATGAAGCTCTAATCCAGAATGATGCAGATGCTGAATCTGAACAATATGCAATTCCTATAGAAAAAACAATTCATTTTCCTAATGGCCTATCAGATCTAACCGATAAACTAGCTAAAAGTGACAATATTATACAAGATTTTAAAGGCAGTGTAATTACTCCAGAAAAAGCAAGAATTGAATGGTCAATAAAGTGGATTACATCGCAAATATCGAGCGTTCCAATGCTTTATTCTTATTGCAATACTATACGCACCATAGGCGGAGGTAGTCATGAAGTAGGAATGAGGAATGCTTTGTTAAAGGGAATAAAAAAATATGGCGAGATTATTCATAATAAAAAATACGATATATTAACTAGCGAAGATATAGCTTCAAATATAGTAGGAGCTATTTCTCTTTTTATTAATAACCCATCATTTCAGGGACAAACTAAAGATAGATTATTAAATCCTGAAGTAACTAAAATAGTAGAAAACTCTATACGTAACCAATTAGAGCATTGGCTTATTAATAATCCTGATATAGCTAATGTTTTATTAGAAGAGCTTATTAACTCTGCTGAGCGGAGAATAGCGTTTAAAAAAAGTAAGGCAGAACTTTTTCAAAAAAAACTATCTAGCAGTAAATTAAGCGTAAGATTACCTGGCAAGCTTACAGATTGTAACAGTAATAATAGCTCAATTAATGAAATATTTCTAGTAGAAGGAGAATCAGCTGGAGGAACAGCTAAACAAGCTAGAGATAGGGAAAATCAAGCTATTTTACCTCTTAAAGGTAAAATATTAAACGTAGCTAATAGTTCGATAGAGAGAATTAAATTAAATCAAGAGATAATAGATCTTACTTTAGCTCTTGGCTATAAGGTTAACGGTAAGTATAATGAAGAACATTTACGTTATGGAAAAGTAATAATTATGACAGATGCAGACGTAGATGGCGATCATGTAGCTTCTCTATTATTAACCTATTTTATAATATCAGCTCCAGAACTTATAATTAATAAACATCTATATTTAGCACAACCTCCTCTTTATAGAATCACTTGCAATAATAAAACCTATTATGCTAAAAATGAACAGGAACGAGATAAGATAATGAATCAATTCAATAAAAGGTATAAAAACATAGAAGTAGGACGATTTAAAGGTCTAGGAGAAATGAATGCGTCACAACTAAAAGAAACTACTATGAGTCCTATCAGTAGAAGCCTGCTACAGGTCGTAATCCATGATTTAAATACTTCTACAATAATGGCGAACAGTTTAATGGGCAAAAAACCAGAAACTAGGTTGCAATTTATTAAAGAAAATTGTACTTTCATGCAACATAATTAAATTTTTCAAAATTGGTTATATACTGCTCAAAAATAAAGAATTGTCAGAAGCACGGAGTACAAGTCAATACATGAAAGAAACGAGTCACAAAACAAATCTTTATTTATCAGAACTATAACTTATATTTAATTCAAAAAAGTACTCAAATGTTTATAAGTTTCGAAGGCTGTGAAGCAAGTGGCAAATCAACTCAGGCAGCAATCTTACGCGATCATATAACTAGCTTAGGTAAAGAGGTATTTTTAACAAAAGAGCCGGGTGGCACTGAATTAGCCGAACAAATAAGACAAATACTTTTAGCTAAAGAAATACGTGATCCCTTAACCGAGCTATTATTATTAAGCGCTGCTAGAAGAGATCATATAGCTCAAATCAAAAAAGAGTTATCTTTAGGGAAAGTAGTAATAAGTGACCGATTTGCAGATTCTTCTTTAGCGTACCAAGGATATGCAAAAGGAATAGATATTAACTTTATTCAAGAATTAACCAGCTTAATAAGCGATAATTTTCAACCAGACATTACTTTATTACTAAATGCAGACTTGCCAGTTGTAGAAAGCAGATTAAAAAAAGAGAACAGATCAAATAACAATTTTTATGATGAAAAAAATATAGATTTTCACAATAAGATAAAGTTAGGTTTTCTTGAAATAGCTAAATTATACCCCGAAAGAATCATAGTAATAGATTCTAATAATAGCGTTACTAAAGTAGCACAAGAAATATGGGAAATAGTAAATGGAAAAATGCAAAAAGTATAGCCATAACACTTAGAAGTGACTGGAATCAGTAATCACTAAATTGTAGTCATTACTAAACTTATTAAACCAAGTAAGTTGCCTTTTAGCATAATTCCTAGTAAATTGCTGTGCACTAGTAGTAGCATTTTCAATAGATGATCTACCTAACAGGTAATCTTCAATCTCTTTCAATCCTATTGCTTTAGGCCATGTAGATAAATCAATTCTTTCTGTTTTATCAAGCAAGTATTTTACTTCTTCTATTGCGCCGTTCTTTAACATAAGTTCAAATCTATTATTAATATTTTGATATAAAGTAGTACGTTCTGGCTTTATATAAATTATATAAAACTTACTTTTTGGGTAAAATAACTGAGTTTGTTTTTGTTTAAATGTTGAAATTGTGGTTCCGTGAGTAAGAAATACTGATAACGCCCTAACTATACGTTGCTTATCATTAGGTTTAATAGTTTTAGCGCTATTTATATCGTAATTTTCTAGCATTTTATAAAGCGCTAAACTATCATTGTCTGCATAATGTTTTAGATATTCTTCAACATAAATGTTTACATTAGGTATAATAGATAATCCGTTAACTAAGGCGTTTAGATACATTCCAGTTCCACCGACAATTATAGGAACGCTGTGTAAATGAAAGCAATTTTCTATTTCCTTTAAGCAAAGTTCAATCCAATTACCTAAAGAGAATCTTTTGCCAGATTTCACTGTACAATTATCCAAAAGACTTATAAAACCATATAAATTATGAGGAATATATTGTTTATCGATATCTGAAGGTTGTGAAGTAAGTATAGGGATTTCTTTATAAATTTGCATAGAGTCTGCATTAATTATTCTCCCATTTAAAAAATCTCCTAACTTAAGAGCAAAACTCGATTTACCACTAGCAGTTGGTCCGCATATTATAATTATTTTATCTTTTAAAAAAGTCTTTAATTCAGGAGTTAAAAGCATAAGTAATTTTACTTTTTAATAAATAAGCTACTTGATATTAGTATTGATTTAACTTTAAATAGATCTACTATAGCGTGCTTATAAAAAATTTATTATAATTATGCTAATAATAAGATAATATACTAATTATAAAAAATAAATTTTTAGTTAAAAAATATAAAATACAAAACAAAGTATTTTAAAAAAATTTTAACTGCTATTCTTCTACTTGATGTTTAAATCCAGTTTATTAATTTATTTATATAAATACACCACTAAATAATCTTTTGACATGAATCTAAGCAATTTTTTCCGAAAGAAAAATGATAAAAAACAAGAAGCGGACATCAAGTTACTTAAAACTTGGTATCAGGATGCTTATCAAAAAGCTATAATACAAAGAAATTTCTTTATATTATTAACCATACTCTCGATAGTAGTTATTATGCTTTCAGTGTTGGTAATCAGATATATAAAAAATACTAAGTCTATAGAGCCTTTCGTGATAGAAATTGAACCTAAAACCGGAGTGCCTACAGTAGTAGATCCCATTACAATAAAAGATTACTCTGCGAATCAAGCAATTAAAAGATATTTCGTTATGAAATATATTAGGGCTAGAGAAGGATATTTGTATTCAACTTTCCAGAATGATTATTCTTTAGTGGTAAGAGTACTTTCTTCTTCTGACGTTTACTACAACGACTATAGACCTAAATTCTCTGCAAATAATCCTAATAGTCCTTATAGTTTATATGGCCAAAATTCTACTAGATCAGTTTATTGGAAATCTATAATTTTTCCTTCTGATAATTCCGCGCAAATACGCCTTACTATTGAGGTAAGTGGTGCTAATTCAGCTAAAATGGACAAAATAGTGTTTATGGAATTTGCTTTTCAAAATATAGAAATGAATGATGAGGAAAGATTAGTAAATCCTTTAGGTTTTATAGTAACTTTATACAGAATAGAAGATGAAAACTCTGGATAAGAAAAGTTAATAAAACCGTTTTATTAACTTCTTAAGTATTAAAAAAATATTTTTATGAACTTATTGCTGATAATATTGATATCTATACTAACTCTATCTTCAAGTTTTATAGAAAAAACTCTAGCAGAAGAAGTAGTAAGCAGTAATAGTACTACAAATACCATTATTACTAAGGTAGCAAATTCTTCAACAGAAGAAGATGCTGTAACTCAAGATTTTTTGGATAAGTTAAATGATATCGCTATAAGCGTAGAGAATAATAGCTATGCAGAAGATAAAAATAATGAAAATTCTGCTTTTTCTAATGCAGAGCCATCGAAATTAACAAGAACCCAAGTGGAGAATTATATCAAAAAATGTCATTCTGAAAAGAAAATTATAAACTTACCCTTAGATCTAAACTATAACTTATCTGGGTTAGACTTATCTGGATTAGACTTATCTGGAGCCAATCTAATGCATACTCAAATGATAGGCGCTAATATTTCCAACACTTCATTTAAAAACTCATATCTAGAGCACGCTAATTTGACTGGGGCACTAGGTACAGGCTCTGATTTTACCGGAGCAAGTATATCAGCAGTTAATTTTAATCGTGCTAATTTAGAAGGAGCTAATTTTTCTAGAGTATATGGAGAACATGTAAATTTTATTAAAGCAAATTTAAGTAATGTTATAGCTTATAAAGCTTATCTTACTAACTCTGATTTTTCAAATTCAATATTAACACAGGCTTATTTCATTGAAGCAAATTTATCAAAATCGACATTCAATGATAGTACTGCAATAGGTACCAATTTTAAAGAAAGTAAACAAAACGAGGTTATAATCAATAAAGCTAACTGGTATGGAGCTAACTTATCAGGTGCTAATCTTAGTAGTGCAAAAATCAAAGATATACAATTAACTCAATCTGTACTATTTGGTACTATATTTGAAAATGCAAGCATTACTAATGGTAACTTAATAAATAGCTATGCAGAAACTGCTAATTTCAATAATAGCGTACTTTTAAATACTCAACTCCAAAATAGCATATTATCAGACGCTAGCTTTAAAAATAGTGATTTAAGTAATTGTAACTTAACATTATGTGTAATGACAGAGGCCAATTTTAGCTACGCTAAATTGGTTAGCAGCAATCTAAGCTCTTCTATATTAAAAGATGCTAAGTTAACAAATTCTGACTTAAGTAGCGCAATTGTTGAAAGAGTGTTCTTTTCTGGAACAGACCTTAGCTCTGCTAACTTAAGTGGCGTGCTCATTAAGGATAGCAATTTGAGCAACTCTAACTTTAAAAATGCTATACTAAATAATACTAAAATAATCAATAGTAATATAAATAATATTACTAACTTATCTGATAATGATTTGAAAAATTTAATCAACTAAGTTGGATAGCTGATGCACTACAATTTATCAAAATGATCATAAACGAAATATTTGAAATATTTTCGTCCTTGCAGAGTTAATTATGAAAGGCTATAAAAAGAAAAAAATCTACCACCACCAACCTAGCTAAAGAATTAGTCATAAGTATGATGGCTAGAAAATGAAAATGCCTAACCAACAGGCTGAGCTTATTCCTAGAAAAAACTTTTACAAATGTAGCGAAACCTTATCCAAATTCTATAAGGTATGAAGCCAAGATAGTTTACGGCTACTGCAAAACTCCAAATCCCTCAACTATAGTGAACGGTTAACCAAATTACCATATACCTTACATTTACTTGGCGATTGTTTTAAGCTTTAAAGCATGAAGTTGGCCACCTATATACTCGCTTAACGCATCATATACCATACGATGCTGATGCAATAAAGTTAAACCGTTAAACTTTGTTGATTTAATAATCACCTCATAATGATCGCTATCTCCAGCTATATCATTTATAATTATCTCATCATCCTTAAATTTTTCCTTAAGAATTTTTTCTAATAAAGTTATCTCTATGGCCATTAACTATAAATCGAAATTTATTTTTTATTCAGTATAGTTTTTTAATAGTATAAGGCAACTTATTTCGCTCGTTCAAGATATTCTTGAGTAGCAACTCTTACCACTATTTTGTCGCCAACTTCAATGAATGGAGGAACCATAATTCGCACTCCATTTTCTAATAAGGCCGGCTTATAAGAAGATGCAGCAGTTTGACCTTTCACTACAGCTTCACTTTCCATAACAACTTCTTCTATTGTTTCGGGTAAAATAATAGATATAACCTCATCATTATAGCTTTCAACTGTAACTATAATACCATCTTTAAAAAAAGGTAATTGCTCGCCTACTAAGCTTTTATTAACAGTGATTTGTTCATAAGTTTCATTATTCATCAAGGTTAATTCATCATTTTCAGCATAAAGAAATTGGAATTTAGCTTGTTCTAAATGAGCTTTTTCTACACTTTCACTACTACGAAAGCGAATATTTAACTTAGTTCCAGTCCTAATATCTTTCATTTCAACTTGCATATAGGCTCCCCCTTTACCAGGTTGAGTATGCATGGTTTTTAATACAAGACATAATTTCTTTTCGTACTCTAGTATATTACCAACTCTAATACTATTTGCATCTATTTTCATAAAAAGTTACCTTTAATTAATTGCTTACTAGGCTTAATATAAGATTAATATAACAAAGTAAAATAATTTATTTAAAATTATTCAAATACGGTTTAACAGCTTTTGTCTTATCCGGAGCTACTGCTTCATACACAAAATAATTTATTTTATTATTATCAGCATATTTCATTGCTTCTTCTTTGGAAGTAAATTTTAATTTAATCTGCATAGCAGAGGTATCAGAATTACCTGTCCACCCCATTATAGGATAGATATATCTGGAAGCTTCAGGAACAAATTCTAGCATCCAACAATCCGAATTAAAATAACCGGATTGAGTGGCGGATTTGCCAACATTGTATATTATGGCTTTTTTATTCATAACTTTGTTTTAATTTAAAGATAATAGCTAATTATTATCAACTTAGTTTAACAAGCTTTGTTGTTTTAATAAATTGTATTTCCATTTTCTAACTTTTCATCATCTTTAGTTATATTACCTTCATAATTTTGACTATAATTATTAACGCTTTGATCGCTATTAATTTTATTATATTTATTCGTTTTATTATTTTTTAAATTTGGCTGAGATACAGGTAATTTTATGTTTTCCTTATTATTTTTACTTTCTTTTACATCATGATCAGGATTATCATTAGTTATTGTGATTTTTTCTTCATTGCTTACTATATGATTATTAGCTTTGTTATTAATGGTAATATTACCTAATATTTTTCCATAACAATAATCTACAATAAAAACATTATCTTTTGTTTTGTCACTGGATTCAGTGATAATCAATAATTGCTCTCCCGATGCTATAAATTGCTTCACTTTCCCTTGTATATCAATAGGTAAGTTATAAGTTAAGCATTTAGTGTTATTATTATTTTTAACTGTATGAGTTACAATATTATCATAATCAGTATTAATATTATTAAATAATATTGCATAATTGCGTTTATATATTACATATATTGTAAATATTAATCCACTAAGCAAGGTGATTACAATAGTATAAAAAAGAATCTTTAATACCGGAATTTTTTTTTCTTCTCTTCGATAAGCCATTATTAGTTTTCTAGCAAATATATATAGTAGTAAAATTACTTACACATAAAAAATATGTCAATTAATTTAGATCAGAATTCAATATACTATTTTAAAGTGAATCAACAACAAGAAAATAGCAGAATAGACAAATTTTTAACTGAGCAACTAAATATGCCTCATCTTAATCATGAAAATATAAATAATTTAAGAATATACTCTCGTAGTGCAGTAAGTAAGTTAATAAAATCTGGCTTTGTATCAGTTAACAAAAATGTGATTACTGATTGTGATTATAAACTCAATACACAACATATAGTTTTAGTTGATTTAAAAGCCATATACAATATTGCAACAGAAAGTAAAATTACCCCTAAAAATATTGAATTCGATATAATATACGAAGATGATTATTTGCTAGTAATAAATAAGCCTGCAGGATTAACGGTTCATCCAGGAAAAGGAACTGAAGATACATTAATTAATGCTTTATTAGCAAAATACAATGAGGTTTTCTCTAAATTTCCTGATCAAATAAGGCCAGGAATAGTTCATAGATTAGATAAAAATACTTCAGGTATAATGATAGTAGCAAAAGATGAAAAGACTAGGTTACTGCTATCAAAACAATTATCAGAACGCCAAATTAGCAGAGTTTATCTAGCATTAGTTTATGGTAGAATTTCCCCTATTATCGGAACTATTGAAGCTAATATTGCACGTGATCGTAATGATCATACTAAAATGACCGTAAGTAATAATGATCGTGGAAAAAAAGCAGTAACTCATTACAAAATGTTAAAAGCTTTTGGCAATAATGATGGAAAAAATGCGATTTCACTCCTAGAATGTAAGCTTGAAACGGGAAGAACGCACCAAATAAGAGCGCATTTTAGTTTTAAACGTCATCCATTAATAGGTGATTTAAAGTATATGAACAGCTATAATTTCAACCTTTTATGGCTTGAACACAAAGCTAGAGAAGTAGTGAAAAATTTCCCTAGGCAAGCTCTTCATGCTTTAAAATTAAGCTTTACTCATCCTATTTACGGTGTTGAACAAAGTTTTGCGTGTGAAATACCTGAAGATATCAAGAGCTTAATAAGTATGCTAGAAAACAATCAACAAATGCAATCTTAAAGTTAGTACAATTTTTTAATTGTGCTTTGAAAATATTAGGCTACAATTTTTTTATTATAGGAAGTAAAAAATAAACATTAATTAACATATAAAAATCCTAAAATAATATGAAAGGGAAAAAAAATATTACTGATTTTATAAATCAAACTATCTCCGGAGGACTAGCCCTAGACATAGGCGGAGTAGAAGCTATATTACCCCAAAATGATGCTAAGACTAAGAAATATTTGGACACAAACTTCTCCCTTTCTGAAATACAAAAGCAATTGAATGCAATAGAAAAACAAAATTCAAATTCTATAAATTCAGAACTCACTAAATTAAGCAGCATTATAAATACAACTATTAATAAAAAAGATAGTTTAGCAAATAAGACACAGGAAACATTAGGTTATTACATAACCCCTTTGATTAATGCTATAGATGACTTAATAAAAAAAGCTGGTCAAAAGAAGGCAATAGAATTAAGCAATTTCAAATTTTCCTTAGAGTCAGAATTAGCATTACAAAAACAATTGATAGAACAAGAGATACCAACAGAGTTATCAAATAAACTTAGCAATTCTTTTAGCAATTTACTTTTATCTAACGATGAGAAGATATTAGATAATTATGGAAAAATTATAAAAAATATACCCGCTAATCAATTAGCAGCTTTAGACGTAATAGATAATTTTGTAGCAGAACAAAGAAATTCCTTAAGTATAAATGGATTACTAAATAACATTATTGAAGTTACTACTAATACCGATATTATTCACAATCAAAAACGTCAAGACATCCTTCATAATGCTATAGAAAATTCTATCACCTCAGAAATAACTGCTGATAAGATAAAAGCTACTGCCAACATGAAGCATGCCAAGGTTAATGAATCATTAAAAGATAAGGCTATAAATCAAGAAATCAAAGCTATAACCGGTTATATTAAGGAGTTCACTCAAGAAGTAAATTTGATTTTAGATAGATCTTTAGAATCAGGAAAATTTGATGCTGAAAGCTATAAAAAATCTTTTCTCAAAGCAGATCAATTGTATCCAGGATTATTTTTAGCTCATCAAGAAACTATGCTAAATAGAATAG
>CAYLWW010000001.1:15338-51653 GCA_964387585.1 uncultured Candidatus Midichloriaceae bacterium | reverse complement strand
AATATCCCAAAACATCTCTCTTAACTCTTTCCTAATCCATTATTGGGGTTTATAGTGAATTACAAGGTAATTTACTATATATAGCTAAAATAATCAATCAGGCGTAGGATCAAAAATATTGCATTGCATTTTTCCAAGCCAATAGAGAGGTCCATAGAAGCATAAGTTGTCATAATCTAGAGCATATAAGTCATCATTATGAGCAATTCTACTTGGTTTACTAATGACTTTACTATCTATTGTTGTAATTGTTGTATTTATCATGCTCTCAGCTACCTCTATCGCAACCGCTTCCTTCCAACAACAAATCTTTTTTTTCTTACACGCATACAAACCTAAAATAAGAGTAGTCAGGCCTCCAGCCACAGTTGCACTAAGAGCCAGTATGGATAACCACCCACCCCACCAGCTAGATGTTTGTGAGATTGTAACATCTACCTTACTTTCAGAGCTTGGCAATGCATGAGAATTTACTGCAATATAATAAAACACATCAGTAGCAGGAGCAGTACAACCCGTAAATTTATATTGAAACTTTTGGCTAGCATCAAAAAGCTTATCTACTTTTATTATCGTACCATTACTATCATATAGCTTTGCACAACTTCCTGGCTCTTGGGTAATCTTAATCTTAAGCTGATCGAGGTGATCTTGCATATCTGTTACCCTATCATTAGCATTAAAGTCAAAAAAATTATAATCATAATCTTTGGTTGCTGAAAGTGAAAAAGATTTACTGATAGGTGGTGTTGATATTGTAATACTTGCACTACATTGTGAGCTCTCAGCACTTTTAGAATCATCTATTGCAGTATACTTGAAGTTATCACTACCAGTACTATTGCCTGCTTTGTATTGGAGTGCATTAATACCATAAGTAGCATATTTTTCTGCAGGGTTGCTGTTCTTCTCAGATAAATTACCTAATGTGGGTAAATTATATAACTTGATATTTGCTGTATTAATATATTTATCTTTGCTGAAATCTATCCCAACAATAGAACCAGTACCTACTGAAAATGACGCAGTACTACAAGTTGGTGTAACTGGAGATGCACTAATAGTAATATTTGTAGTACATTGTAAGCTTTCCTTTAGATTTTTAAGATCTATTGCCGTGTAGTTAAAATTATCATGACCAGCATTGCTTCCAGCTTGGTATTTTAGCTCATCTATAGCGCAAATATCGCCTACTGCCGCGGCCGAAGCACCTTTAAGCAACTTGCCTAAGGTTGGTAAACCGTATAACTTAACATTTGCAGTATTGATATATTGAGTGAAGTCAATCCCAACGCTAGAACTAACCATCACTGAAAATGACGCAGTACTACATGTTGGTGTGATTGGAAGTAAACTAACCATAATGTTTGTAGTGCATTGTGAGCTCTCAACACTTTTAGAATCATCTATTGCAGTATATTTAAAGTTATCATCACCAGCAGTATTGCCGGCTTTATATTGGAGTACATTAACACCATAAGTAGCATATTTTTCTGCAGGGTTGCTGTTCTTCTCAGATAACTTACCTAATGTTGGTAAAGTGTATAGCTTAATATTAGCTGTATTAAGGTATTGCGTCAGATTTATCTGAACGCTTGCGGCAATTTCAATCTGAAACGTTTGTGTATCATGACATATTGGCGCTTTTATTAAACCAGAATATGAGTAAAGATATACTGTTCCTGCATTTGAATTTGTAAAAGGTGCACCTAATATAAGATAACCATCTGCACTTTTTTTACCCCAAACACTACTGGCTGATGTGATGGATATATCATCTAAACCACCTGCTAACATTTTAAATCCATCTCCTGGAGTAAGCTCACTCAAGTTTATATTATGAAAGTTCTCCCCAGACTTCTTACCAAATATTATATATACTGCTCGTATTCGAGAACTTCCATCATATCCAGGTGCGCATACAACAACATCATCATGTCCATCACCATTTATATCTCCAGCGCTACTTACAGATTGGCCAGCTGCACTATCGGACTCACCTGATATTTTAAATCCATTTGTTGGAGCAAGATCATTAACCAAGTTTATATCAGAGAATTTCTCTCCTTGCTTCTTACCAAATATCACATATGCAGCTCCTGTTCTCGACCTATAATCATAGGCGCACGTACCTATGATAATGTCACCTATTCCATCACCATTCATATCTCCAGCACTACTCACAGAACAACCAGTTTGATCATGCTGAAGAGCTCCTAATATTCTAAATCCATCTGTTGGAGCAAGATTAACCAAGTCTATATCAGAGAATTTCTCTCCTTGTTTCCTACCAAATATCACATATGCTCTGCCAGGAAGCAAACTTTCAACTCCTCCCTGTGCACCTATGATAATATCATTTATTCCATCATTATTTATATCCCCAGCACTACTCACAGACCAACCAGTATAACCAACTTCTGGTTCACCTAAAATTTTAAATCCATCTTTTGAAGTAAAGTTATTAGCCAAATCTATATCAGAGAATTTCTCTCCTTGCTTCTTACCAAATATCACATATGCAACACCTGCTATATTATTTTGTATAGGCGCACCGACAATAATATCACTTACCCCATCATTATTTATATCGCCAGCACTACTTACAGAATAACCAATTCCACAATGCGCATCACAAAATATTTTAAATCCATCTGTTGAAGTAAAGTTGTTAGCCAAATCTATATCAGAGGATTGTTCTCCCTGCTTCTTGCCAAATATTACATATGCTACTCCTTTTCTATCGTCATTATGGAGTGCACCAACTATCATATCATCATATCCATCACCATTAATATCCCCGGCACTACTTACAGAATAACCAGCCGTACTCTTGAACTCGCCTAGTATTTTAAATCCATCTCCTGAAGTAGTAAGGTTACCCAATTTTATATCAGAAAAACCATCTTTTTTACCAAAGATGACATATGCTATACCATCCCCATTTGCTGCAAAGTTAGCACCCACTATAATATCAGGATAACCATCTTGATTGACATCACCAGCATTACTTAGAGAACTGCCAGTCCTATCACCTTGATGATCACCATAGATCTTTACAACTTGTTGAACCTTCATCGGAGTATGTTGATTTAACTGTATCATACTAAATTTTACCTATCAATTTTTTGTCTAAATTTAATCTTAATCTATCAACCCCAGTTCGGGATTAGAAATGTTGAAGTATCAAAGGTATATTTTACTTAGATAATGAGTTATTTATAAGGTGTATCGTTTCTTCTATTCCATATAGCGCAACAAAAGAACCAAATCTAGGTCCCTGCGAAGCACCCAATAACATTTCATACAAGCCTTTAAACCAACTTTTCAACTCCATCTCATTTCTTTTCCCTACTTCATATACTTTATTTTGTATAACTTCAGGATTATATTTCTCACTTTCATCTAACTGCTTCAATTCTTTTTCAAGATCTAATAAAGCTTTCCTCTCTTGCTCATTGGGAGCTCTATATACTTTACTAGCTTTAACAAAATCATTGTAGTAATTTACTGCCCCTTCGATCATTTTATCTGTTAATGAATTAAAGCTCACCTTACTTCCTTTATAATTTTCCAGATATTCCCAAATAATTTTTGGGTTATCAGTATTACACGCACTAACTAAATTTAAAAGCAGTGAATAACTAAAATCTATATTAATTTCAGGAGGAGAACCTTTATGTATAAAGAATACTGGATTACTCATTTTCTTTGATTGGTCAGTTTCTTTATTATACTGGGTTAATAACATTAAATATTCGTCGACATTTTTAGGAATGACATCAAAGTAAAGTTTTTTCGCTTTTTGTGGAGACGAGTACATAAATAAAGATAAGCTCTCTTCTGGGGCATATCTCAACCATTCCTCAATGGTCAAACCATTACCCTTGGATTTAGATATTTTTTGCCCATTTTCATCTAAAAACAACTCATAAAACATTTGCTGAGGTCCTTTGCCATTGAGAATTTTACATATTTTTGTATAAATCGGCCCATTAACTAAGTGATCCTTACCATACATCTCAAAATCAACATCAAAAGCAGCCCATCTCATTCCAAAATCAGGCTTCCACTGTAACTTACAATGACCATCAGTAACTTTAGTGTGAACTATGTTTCCTTCTTCAGGATCACGATAAGCTATAATTCCATTTTCAATATCTTTATCTATTATAGGAACTTGTAGCACTCTACCAGTCTTAGGGCAAACTGGTAGAAATATGCTATAAGTTTTACGCCTCTCCTCTCCTAATGTTGGAAGCATTACATCCATTATTTCTTCGTATTTCTCTAAAGCTAACTTTAGCTTATCATTAAACACCCCTTTACTGTAACAATCAGTAGCGCTTTGAAACTCATAGTCAAAACCGAAACTATCTAAGAATCCACATAAACGTGAATTCATATTATCACCAAAACTTCGATGAGTACCAAACGGATCAGGTATCTTTGTCAAAGGTAAATCCATGTAATTGATATAATCACTCTTATTCGGTATCGTGTCTGGTATTTTACGCATACCATCCATATCATCAGAGAAGCATTTTAGCTTAGTCGGTATATCAGAAAGAAACTGAAATGCCATACGTATCATATTGGTTCTTACTACTTCACCAAATGTACCTATATGAGGCAAACCTGAAGGACCATAACCAGTTTCAAATAAAATATAACCCTTTTCAGGAACTTGATAATTTATTCTTTTAAGCAAATTTTGTGCTTCTTTAAAAGGCCAAATATTTTTTGAAAGCAGATCGATTATAGCATCTTTATTATTAAGATTTTCCATTACTGAATTTATTTATAAGCGTTGGTTTTACTAGTAAAGAAGGATTATAACTCTCTTCTTTAATTTTTCAATTAAGATTACTTAACTTTTTATTATAACACATTTATATAATCTTTTATAAAACTTAATTGGATACAAAAGTAATGTCAGCATAATCTTTTTGAAAATTATTGTGAATTATTAAAATTCAATATAATCTAGCTGCTTTAGCTTTTTAGTGAAATTATATTAGTTGGTAAAATAACTTACTAAAAGGTTATAAAGATAAACAAAAAATATTGAGAATTATATGAAAATCAAGTTCATTAATCATAGCGATCATAACGAAATTTTAGATAAAGGAGTATTAATTTTTCTTGTAAGTGAAAATAAAAAAATTCCTAATTTGTTATCAAAAATAGATAAAGAAGGAATAATCGACAGAATATTAGCATCTGATAACAATTTTCATGGTAAGAATGGCCAAATCTTAGTAATTAATTCAGTTAATACTAACAATGATTATATCCTAATAGTAGGTACAGGAGTAGCTAGTAATATTAATGAACTTAGCTTACAAAATGCGGGTAGTAATATAGCAAGCAAGCTTAACTCTCTAAAAAAAGATGAGGCGGTTTTATATGTGGAAGAGTTAGAAAATTCCAAACTAAATTCCTCTACTATAGCAACTCACCTTGCTTTAGGAATAAAATCTCGTAATTATGCTTTTACCAAATATTACTCTGCTAAATTAAAAGATCATGAACTAACTTTTAAAAATTTAACCATTTCCTTAGCTAATTATCAAAAAGCAGAAGAAGAGTTTGAAAATCGTTTTAATGCTGTAGTAGAAGGAATGTACTTAGCTAGAGATCTAGTGAATGAACCTGGAAATATTATTTACCCTGAATCCTTTGCTGAAAAATGCAAAGAGCTAAGCAACCTAGGAGTAAAAGTCACTATACTAGGGCCATCTGAAATGAAAGAGTTGGGCATGAGAGCTCTATTAGGTGTTGCTCAAGGAAGTTCTAGAGAAGCCAGATTAGTTGTATTAGAATGGGAAGGTAATAAAAATAACTCTCAAGAAAAACCTATAGCTTTTGTAGGTAAGGGAGTGACCTTTGATACAGGTGGAATAAACTTAAAACCTAGTTCTCACATAGCAGATATGAAATATGATATGGCGGGAGCAGCTGCAGTTACTGGGCTTATGTATGCTTTAGCAAAACGTAAAGCTAAAGTAAATGCTTTAGGAGTGTTAGGTTTAGTTGAAAATATGCCTTCTGGTACTGCTCAACGTCCGAGTGATGTTGTCTTCTCAATGTCTGGGCAAAGCATAGAGGTTGATAATACAGATGCCGAAGGGCGATTAGTATTAGCTGATGCTATATGGTATACTAAAGAAAAATATAACCCTGAGTTGATTATAGATTTAGCTACCTTAACTGGAGCTATAGTCATGGCATTAGGAGATGCTTATGCTGGATTATTCTCAAACGACGATGAGTTAGCTAAGAAGCTTATAAGCGCTGGCAATAAAGCTGGAGAATTAGTATGGCAACTTCCTATGGGAGAGCATTATGATAAACAAATTAATTCCGAAATCGCAGATGTCAAAAATACTGGCCAAGCTAATCGTGGCGGAGGTAGTATAACTGCAGCTCAATTTTTAAACCGTTTTGTCAAAGAATGTAAATGGGCACATCTAGATATAGCTGGCACAGCATGGAATAAATTTAATATTGAACACTCTCCTAAAGGAGCAACTGGATTTGGAGTAAAGCTTCTAGAGGAATTTATTCATAGTAACTATGAAAACTTATAAAAAATAAAACTAATATTAGTAGTGATGAAAGTATAACATTCAATAGAATAGCCACTTTCATCACTATAAAAATTAGTAATTACAAATTTTATATTACGTCTTTTCATGAAGTTCATTTACTTTAGACCAAAGCTTTTGTTAATACTCTTATTAGGGATATTAAGTGGACTACCCTTGTCACTGACAGCTAGTAATTTATCAGCAATGCTAGTTGATTATGATATAAATATACAAACTATAGGCTTTATTTCTACACTTGCTTTACCTTACTCCTTTAAATATTTATGGGCACCTATATTAGATAATTACAAACCTTCTATACCCTTTTTAATATCTAAAAAAACTATAGATAATCTAGGAAAAAGAAGAGCTTGGCTACTAATTGTACAACCAATATTAGGAATAACTATATTTGCTTTAAGCAATATTAACCCACACGAATATATGAGTTTATTAATGATTTGTGGTTTTTTAGTAACTTTTTTAGCCGCTACACAAGACATTTTAATAGATGCATTTCGTATAGAGATATTATCTGATGATGAGCAAGGAGCCGGTAGCGCAAATTCAGTGCTAGGTTATAGGTTAGGAATGTTAATATCGGGCGCAGGGGGATTGTATATTTCTTCATTTTTATCATGGAAAATTGCTTACTTAGGATTTGGATTAGCAATTAGCATTTTAGGTATTATAATCAATATATTAAGCGCAATATACTTTCCCAACAAATGCTTTGAAGTAAAAGCTCAAGACTATGATATAAAATACAGTCTAGCTGCAAGTTTTTATAGACCTTTACAAGATATGATTGCTAAAGCGCATTGGAAATTAATTTTTTTAACCATTATGTTATATAAACTTGGTGACGCTTATCTAGGAGCTATGACTTACCCTTTCCTAGCTGATATAGGTTATAGTAAATTAGAATTAGCTACATCCGTCAAACTATTTGGGACTTTTGCAACTTTCTTAGGCATGTTTATAGGAGGATATCTAATTAGCAGATTTAGTATTATCTTTAATCTAATTCTAGGAAGTATACTGCAAGCATTATCAAATGCTATTTTCATTATACAATATTATGTAGGGCATAATATATTAGTATTAGCTATAATAAATTCGATAGAGAATATTGCTGGGGGAATAGGCAGCGTTGCTTTAGTAGCGTTAATTAGCAAATTATGTAATAAAGAATTTACTGCAAGTCAATTTGCTGTATTATCTTCAATATCTGTTCTTGGTAGAACATTATTCTCCAGTTCAAGCGGTACTATCGCATATAAATTGGGATGGGTTAAATTTATAGCTTTTTCTACTATACTTTCTATACCATCAATTATTTGCTTGTTTTTTCTAGTGAGATATAAAGTTATGAAAAATTTAAGTAACACTATATAAATAAAAAATAAGTTTAATTTATTTTCCAACTAATAAGGAAAATGAAGCTCCGTTAATTAATTGAAAGTTTTTACTAATTGAGCTATAGTTTTTCAACAAAAAAAGAATGATAATTTGTTATTCTCAGTTATTCTAACTTGCTAGATATAAATATTATTATATGGCATGACAACATTAATTCCACCAAAAAAAACTTCCGTAGATAACTTATCAGAAAATAACTATTTTTTTAACAATAAGAAGTCTTATTGTAGTACTTTCTTAGAAATATCGCTAAGTAATATCACTGCTAACTTTAATTATATAAAAAATTATGTTGGCTCAAAAGTAACCTGTAGTGCTGTAGTGAAAGCTAATGCTTATGGAATAGGTGCTAATTTGGTTAGCAAAGTTTTAGCCGCAGAAGGTTGTAAAGATTTTTGGGTAGCGAATTTAGATGAAGCTATTGAGTTAAGTAAATCTATATCCCCTCACCAATTTAATATCTATGTATTGCATGGAATATATAATAATGCTGAAGCTGAGGAATGCTATAATCGTGCTTTTATTCCAGTACTCAATTCAATAGAGCAAATATTAACTTGGAATAATACAATAATAAAATATCATAAGCTACCTGGTGATAACATATCTCATAGCCTACCTAAAGCTGTATTGCATATAGATACTGGTATGAATAGATTAGGTATTAATGAAGCAAATTTAATACATTTATTGAATAATCCCGATATCGCTTCAGCAATTAATTTTACATGTGTAATGAGCCATCTCGCTTATTCTGAACAGAAAGATAATATTTATAATATTGCTCAATTACAAAAATTTAAACAATATGCTAATTATTTCCCTAGTAGCATACTTAGTTTAAGTAATTCTTCAGGAATTTTTTTAGGTTACGATTATCATTTAGACCTTGTAAGACCAGGAGCTGCCATGTATGGTATTAGTTCAGTTACTGGAGACAAAAATAATAAATCAATATTGCCAGTGATAACTTTAAAAGCGCGAGTAATTCAGCGCAATATAATAGAAGCAAAACAATCAGTAGGTTATAATTGCACTTTTCAAACAAAATCACAAACTAAATTATTAACTATTGAGTATGGCTATGCTGATGGCTATTTGTGCGAATTGAGTAATATGGGCAAATGCTACGCTTTAGGTTATACACTTCCTATAGTAGGCAGAGTGAGTATGGATTTATGTAACGTTGATGCTTCACAATTATCTGATAAAGAATTTGAAAGTATTAGCTATGTTGAGTTAATTAATGATAAAATAACTCTAGACGATTTAGCTCAAGATGCTAATACCATTCCTTATCAAATATTAACCAATTTAACTCGCAGATATCGTAGGATTTATTCATGAATAGCGCTTTAATAAATTATTTAAACAAAATAGGTATTTCCTTTATAGCTTTTATACAATCAATAGGGAGTTTATTTATGTTCGCTATTGAATCTTTGAAAACCATCTTCTCTACCAAGTTTCATTGGCGTATATTTATCAAACAATCAATAGAAATAGGATATTATTCGATTCCTGTAGTTGGGTTGACGGCAATATTCACAGGTGCTGTATTAGCTTTACAAAGTTATACTGGATTTTCTAGGATGAATGCAGAAAATAGCATAGCTTCTATAGTTGTTTTATCCATTACTCGAGAATTAGGTCCTGTACTCGCTGGTTTAATGCTAGCAGGTAGATTAGGAGCTTCGATGGCAGCAGAGATAGGGAGTATGAGAGTAACTGAACAAATAGATGCATTATATACCTTAAACACTAATCCTATAAGCTACTTAGTAGTTCCACGCTTATTAGCTGGAACTTTAATGCTACCTTTATTAGTTATCATTGCTGATATCATTGGAGTTTTTGGTGGTTACTTAATATCAGTATATAAGCTAGGTTTTTCTCCTTATAGCTATTTACGCAATACATTCGATTATTTACAAGTTGAGGATGTTAGATCAGGTTTAATCAAGGCTGGAGTTTTTGGCTTTTTAGTATGTTTAGTAGGTTGCTATCAAGGATATTTTTCTAAAGGTGGAGCTCAAGGTGTAGGCAATGCAACCACTAATGCAGTTGTTACTGCTTCAATAATGATTTTAGTAAGTAATTATATAATAACAGGTTTGCTCTTTACTCAGTAAATCAATATTATTCACTTATAAATCAAAATCAGTAAAATCTTTGAAAGTAATTTAAGCTAAATAAATAAAAACAATGGAACAAGAATTGCTAAATAGCGAAATAATAGAAAGTGATAAACAAGAGGTAGCTATATTATTACAGAATGTTAGCAAAACTTTTGGTAATAAGAATGTCCTACATGATGTTAATCTGGAAATTACCATAGGTGAAACTTTAGTTATAATTGGAGGTTCTGGTAGCGGCAAATCAGTCTTACTTAAGTGCATTATAGGGCTTATGCTACCAGATTTAGGTAGCAGTATCAAAATTTATAATAATGAAGTTGCTAACTTACATATATCTAAGCGCCAACAGATCATAAGCGCTTTGGGCGTGTTATTCCAAGGTAATGCTTTATTTGATAGCTTACCGATATGGCATAATATCTGTTTTGGTTTGCTACAAACTAACCAAATCACACCAAAACAAGCTCTTGATTTGGCTGCTGAAAAGTTAGATATGGTTGGTTTGCAAAAAGATATTCTTGACCTTTATCCAGAAGAATTATCAGGTGGAATGCAGAAAAGAGTAGCAATAGCTAGAGCCATAGCTAATAACCCTAAATTAATATTTTTTGATGAACCTACAGCTGGCTTAGATCCAGTAACAGCAAAAAAAATAAGTATATTAATCAAAAACCTATGCACTGATCTCAAGGCTACAGCAATTACTATTACCCATGATGTTAGATGCATGGAAGCTATAGCAGATACAGTAGCAGCTATTAGCGAAGGTACAATTATTTGGAATGGTAGAGCTAATGATATAACTAAAGCAACCCACCCATATATCAAAGAATTTATAGAACGTTAGTATAAAACTTATTACCCTCCCCCTACTATAACATTTAGTTAGAAGTCAATAAATGGATTTAGCTAAACTGCTTGAAGCACTTAAAATTACCGGAGTTGCTAATAATCATAATAACGTAGAAAGTAATTATGCTTATGTAGCTATAAGGGGTAATACTTATAATGGCGAAGATTTTGTACCTCTAGCTATTAAAAAAGGAGCTAAGCTCATTATTTTAGCCGAAGAGGCAAAAATCAATGATAACTCGGTGAATTATTTCTATACTCCTAACACGAGAAAAACTTTAAGCTATCTAGCTAGTTATTTCTATCCATTACAACCTAATAATTTGGTTGCTGTAACTGGAACCAATGGTAAAACATCTACTGCTTATTTTTATGCTCAAATTGCTAATAAATTAGGCTTCAACAGTGCAGCTATTGGTACTCTTGGCACTATAACTTTTAGTGATTCAGTAGAAGCTAATAATATTATAGCTAATGAAACTATACTCACTACTCCTGACCCTATATCAATTCATAGAGAGTTAGAGCAATTAGCTAAACAAGGCTATGAACATGTAGCCATTGAAGCTTCAAGTCATGGATTAGATCAATATAGATTAGATAACTTACGCTTTAAAGCTGTTGGATTTACTAATTTCAGCAGGGATCATTTAGATTATCACTTAAATTTAGAGTCTTATTTTTTAGCAAAAGAAAGATTATTTAGTGAAATAATAAAGGAAAATAATGTAGCAGTTCTTAATTCCGATATTAAAGAATATGATAAACTTTATAATAAATGTAAGCAAAGAAAAATCAAAGTTTTAGAATATGGCTACCAAGCTAAAGATCTAAAAATATTAAGCTATAGTAATGAATATGTTAAACTAGAGTTATTAGGCAAAAAATACGAGGTTAACTTATCACTTCCAAGGATACAAGTTAGTAATTTACTATGCGCTATAGGATTAGCGATAGGAAGTGGATTAAACCTCAGTAAAATATTAGAACGCCTAAATAATATTAAAGTTCCAGAAGGAAGATTAGAACTAATTTGTTCTTATAATGGTGCTAAAATTTACGTAGATTATGCTCATACTCCCGATAGCTTAGAAACAATACTAGCAAATTTTAAAAAGGAAATTGTTGATAGAATCAAGACCTCTAATCGAATACCTAAACTGCATCTAGTATTTGGTTGTGGAGGTAATCGTGATAATGGAAAACGTTCTGTCATGGGAGAAATAGCTGAAAAATTAGCCGATAATATTATAGTTACCGATGATAACCCTCGTTATGAAAATCCTCAGCTAATACGAGAAGAAATAATCCGTTATTGCCCTAAAGCTAAAGAAATTCCTAACCGCAGTCAAGCTATACGCACAGCAATACGCTCTCTTGCCTTCGGTGATATTTTAGTTATAGCAGGAAAAGGGCATGAAAATTATCAAATTATCAATGGAGTGAATAATAAATTTAGTGACAAAGAGGAAGTTTTATTATTTATAAAAGAACTAACCTAAATTAATTTATAGTAATGGTTACAGAATTAAAATTTTATAAAACCTTTTCTTTTGTTAAAAAAAAATCTAACTCCATAGAAGAAATAATACCTAAAGCTATAAAATTAGCAATAAAAGCCATAATTAAACATGGTGGCCAAGCTAGGTTAATAGGAGGTGCAGTAAGAAATTTACTACTGGGATTAGAAGTAAAAGATTACGATTTAGCTAGTAGCTTATTACCAGAACAAAATATCTTAGCTTTAAATGATGTTGCAAATAATATAATACCTACAGGAATGAAACATGGCACGATTACAGCTATTATTCAAAACCAAGCTATTGAAATTACTACCTTAAGAGTTGACGCAGAATGTGATGGTAGACATGCATCAGTATCATATAGCCAAAATTGGAACGAAGATGCTGCTAGAAGAGATTTTACTATAAACGCTTTATCTCTTGATATATCTGGTATAATTTATGATTACTATAATGGATTATCGGATTTAAAAAAACGTATAGTAAGATTTGTTGGAGACCCAGAAAAAAGAATTCACGAAGATTATTTACGTATTCTAAGATATTTCAGGTTTTGTGCTTTTCTTGGTTTAAAAAACATTGATCTTGCTAGCCTTGACTCTAGCATAAAACTAGCTATTCATTTAAAAAAAATATCTAAAGAACGAATTAAACAAGAAATATTTCAGCTTCTTTCAATGCCTTATGCTTTGAATGTATTCAAATTAATGCATGAAAATAAAGTTTTAGAATATATAAATTTAGACTTACCATTTTCAATTAATAAACAATTAGATAAATTATCTTTTATAAAATCTAACCCAATAATAAATTTAGCAGCTATATTAAGAATAGCAAAATTTGATAAAGTGGCTCTAGAAGCATTGGCAAAAAATTGGAAAATGAGCAATAAAGAAAATACTCTACTTAAGCAACTATGCTTGCCACAAGAGTTTACGAAAATACCTATAGAATGCTATAAAGAACTTTTACTTTCTTCTCCTATATCTTTACATAAAAAATGGGCATATCACTTAGGTAAAGAACTGTATCACAACTATATTTCTATGTTAAAAGTTTTAAGTATAGGAAATAGGAATAGATTTAACTATTTGATGAATAATAAGATTTTGAAAGATATAGATTCAAAATCTCTTCCTATAAATGGAAATGATATTATTAATTTAGGAATCACTAATAAGTCAATAAAGAATTACTTACAGTTAGCAGATAGAATTTGGGTAAGGAGTAACTTTAAAATCAGCAAAGAAAAATTAATTTCTATTCTTAAAAATCATATTATCTAAAAACAGAGCTATAATTAAGAAGGGTTATGTAGATCTCACTTAAACTATAACTTTTAGCATTTTACCTTTATTTTCACCAATTACGCCCTAAGTTAGTTTTAAGATCAACCTTATTACCTAAACTCTGCAGATATCCAACTAAAGCATCAATTTCCGTGATATTATCATCTTTACCATTAAATTTACTGATAGTAGCATTAGGGTAGCGCTTGACAAAATCAGCTATAATATCAGGATCTTTAATTATACTAAGCTGCACCTTTATATCGTTAGCAAACTTTGCTATATCATCATCACTATATGGTACCCCCAAGTTTTTTAAAATTTCCATTTGCCTTTGCAATTCATCAATACTCAAAGCGCTATGCAACAGAAATGGATATCCTGGCATGATTGACTCTGGCACTAATGAACGTGGATTAGCTAAATGCTCAACATGCCAATCATCAGAATACTTCCCCCCTATTCTAGCAAGATCAGGCCCAGTACGTTTAGAGCCCCATGCAAATGGATGATCATACATACTCTCAGCTGCAAGTGAGTAGTGCCCGTAGCGCTCTACCTCCTCACGCAAATACCTAATTTGTTGACTATGGCAATTATAACATCCTTCTCGTTTATAAATATTAAATCCTGCGAGTTCTAAAGGAGTATAAGGTCGCATTCCTTCTACTCTCTCTATAGAGATCTCCTTTTTAAATAAAGGAAAAATCTGAATTATAGCTCCAATTGAAGATATAACCACTATTAGCACTAATAATATAAAAATATTTTTTTCTATTTTACTATGAGAAAAACTATTTTTATGCTGCTTTTTACTATTCAAATGGTTTTGAGATTCGCTCATCTAAATTTTACTTATACCTAATTCATTACATTAATAGAATTTTATTTAACCTAATAAAAGTTATTTAATAATTGATTAAACTTACTTGAGGTATTTTATTATTTCTTCATATGGTAAATGGCCTTCAACTTTATTACCATTAATTATTAATGTAGGAGTATAATTTACTTCAAGAACTTTAGAAGCGTTATAAGCTCTAAGAGCAATAAAAGAAGCTAACTCTTTGTTTTCTAAGCAATTATTAAAATTTCCCATATCCATTCCATTTAACTTAGCTATATTTAATAACACCTCTCTGAAATTTTGACTAAAAGCCCATGATTTTTGTGAAGAAAACAAAATATTTAAATAGTCAAAATAATTTTTCGAGCAATTAGCCAATAACGATGCATTTAGCGCAGAGGCTGAAGTAGGGAAATCGCGAAAAACATACTTTGCTTTACAAGTATCTATATATTCCTTTTTTAATTTAATGAAAGTAGTAGAATGCATCTCCGCGCATTTAGGGCAAGATAATGAGGAATATTCTATTATTAGGTTATTTGCTTGCTCACAACCTAATACTTTATCTTTGCTACTGATATTTAATATTTCTTCTTTGCTTGGTAGAGGAACATTGCTTGCATACGCGTTAGTATAATGCAGAATAAGGTAAATGAAAATTAACCTTAAAATATTTATGTATAGTTTTAACATATTATTAAATTTGATATTAACCAAACAATGACAAATATATATCAGTTCATGTTATAATAGCAATTTACTTTAAGCGAACTTTTAATAAAACAAGACTTAGCAAAAAACTTTTTTCAATATCATATACTAATGAATTAACTCATCAGCATACACTCCCCATAAATTATACTTAGCTATCCATCCTTTATTACTTTTCGCTACCGTCACTTCACACCAACTATCATTACACTTTTCGAGTTTTCCTATAGAACCTAACTCTAACCTATATTTAGGAAAAGATAAATCGCTAGGAAGTCTCATTAATAACGCTTCATTTTTAGGAATAATATAAGAGCAAGAATTATTTTTTACAATATTAGTTTTTATTATAACATATCTAGCTTTTGATAATGAGTTTTCATGCATCCATCCTTCATTGCCATTTATATCTTTTACCATCCTCCAATTTTCAAATTCCGCTATCATTTCCATAGGATAACCTCTGCAACGAAACGTATACTTTATTGGATATTTTTGCCCTGGTCCAGCACGCAAATTCACTTCTGATACTTTTAATGCAACAAAGCGCGGTAACGGCAATCCTGTAATTTTCCCTATCTTATCATTGTTTTCAGCAATTTGTTTCAATGCATCATTCTCAACAATAGAATTGTCATTCTCTATATTTTCTTCTAAAACTTGGTATATATCATGTTTTTTTTCTACATTAGAAGCAAATACTAAAACCATTTGATTATGATATAGTAGCATAATAGAAAATAATATGAAACGCAGCCTTACTAACCTAATTACTTTGTAAAGCATAACACTAAAACTTACTGTATTAAATATAAATTAGTTAATTTTATATTTAGTCATTTTATAATATTTATACAGAAAAAGCCAATACTATGTAATGGCAGGAGCGAGAGGAATCGAACCCCCAACCGCTGGTTTTGGAGACCAGTGCTCTACCTATTGAGCTACACTCCTAACTGATTGGTATGAAAATTTATACTTATAATACTAATATATTTAAGTAACCCACGAATGCTAATTGATTTTAGTTATTTAGGCAATCACTTTGTTAAATAAAAATAATTTATAGTATTTTTATTTTTTGCGAGGCCCATCTATTGAATTCTCACTTATCATTAGAAAGCGATGTTTTTCACCTTCTAAATCATCATACTGACCAGTTTTAATACACCACAATAAAGCATATATCCCCATTGATGCTATTAATATTGTTATCGGCACCAGATATATAAAAGCTTCCATTACCATTAACACCCATTTCAAAATTAACTAATCGTTTTTTAATTAGCTTATTTAGACGGAAAAGATATCACTAAACTCTTCCTTCCCTTTATCTTTACAGTAATCTGTTATAGCTTTATGCTCTATCAGTAATTGTATTTGCTGCTCCAATTCTTTTAAAGCACCTTCACTCTCCATAGCGAAACTTCTTATGAATTTTAGGGCTTTTATTACAGAGTCAGCTAACTCCTTTTGATCTCCAAAAGTTTTTGCTATTTTATTATATAAACTTTGTACTGCCTTAACGTTTTCAGGAGAATTATGTATGAGTATATATTTTAGAAAAAATACTCCTCCATCTGGGCTATTAGCAAATGCTAGCATTACTGTTAGCAATGATTGCTCGAGATTTTGTAAATTATCGTTTTGCTCTAACCGCATATTACTTAATCTATATTTATAAATTTTTTTAATAAATAGTAACAGCTATTTTCTATATCACTTCTATCTAAGCAGCTATATGTAATATAAACTCATTAATCTGAAATATCTAGATTAAAAGTACTTTATATTTATTATATAAATTTCAAAAGTATTAAATGCTATATAATTAAATATACTACTTATAAGGTTATTTTTTAAGTTTTTTTAAATAGTTGTTTTTTGAAAACAGCATCATACTATAAAAGTATATTTATACTTATTCTATAGTGCAAGTAAAGTTATACAAATAATTGATTATTAATTGATAAATTACTGCAGAGGGGTTTATTGATATCTTATTTATCTAAGGTTCTGTTCTATGAAACTTTGCTATGTGCCTAAACGCCTCCAGTTAATATCCTTGTAATCATACAAACTTATTTTATAATTTGTTATAAAATAATAACGATATCATTACATCTTGCTGATCAGGTAGTGTGCTATAGCTAAAGTATTTTAATTTGGGTAATAGAGCTAGGAAGCGTAGTTTAGTAAAACCTTAAATGAGCCACCGAGTAATGCAATACCAAAATTATAAAGAATTAGCTATAAACCCCATAACTTAAAGTAAGTGAGTCAAGATATTATACAATACTAGTGTAGCTGTTTTTATACTGTTGGTAAAAATTAGTATACTCTCCACCTTTTGATAAAAGTGAATTATGCGTTCCTTGTTCTATTACTTTCCCTTCAGCTATTAAATATATAATATCCGCTTCTTCAATAGTTGATAATCTATGCGCAATCACTATTGTGGTACGTCCAGCTTTTAAATTTTCTAGCGCCTCTTGTACTTTACGTTCTGAAATAGAGTCTAATGAACTGGTTGCTTCATCCAAAAGCAAAACCGGAGCATTTTTCAGTATTGCTCTTGCTATAGCCAAACGCTGCTTTTGTCCACCTGATAATTTCACCCCATTTTGTCCTATGTTGGTTTTGTATTCCTGTGGAAAAGAAACTATAAATTCGTGAGCTGCAGCAGATTTAGCAGCTTTTATAACCTCTACATCAGTAGCATCTAAACGTCCATATCTAATATTTTCCATTATGGTATCATCAAATAATGCTATTTCTTGACTTACTAAAGCCATAGCATTACGTAAGCAACTTAATTTTATATCTCGTATATCATATCCACCTAAACTTATAGTACCGGAAAATGGATCGTATAAACGTTGCAGCAAATTCAATATAGTTGTTTTACCCACTCCTGATGTCCCTATAAGTGCTACAGTTTTACCTTGTGGTACCGCTATATCTAAATTATCCAAAATAATTTGATCATTATTGTAAGAAAAACATACTTTAGAAAAATTAATGTTATAGTTAGCAAATTCAACTGCAGTTTTTTTCTGATTATAAGTAATTTTAGGTTTTTCATCTAACATCATGAAAAGTCGACGAGATACGGATAATCCTTCTTGTAAAGAATTATTTAGTTGCGAAATAGATTTTAAAGGCTTATACGAAAGCAATAAAGCTGTGATAAAAGAAAAAAAAGCCCCAGGAGTAGTGTCACTATCTATTACTTTGCAACCCCCATACCATATTACTATTGCTATAGCTACACCTCCTAATATCTCCATTATTGGAGATGATGCCGCTTCTATAAATGCTGCCTTTTTATAAAGAGATAATATCCTATTCACTATTGACTTAGCTCTAGTTATTTCGTAACCCTCTCTACAATATGATTTTATTATACGTATATTCTGAAATGTTTCATCAAGACGTACTGTAAAATTATCAAATTCTTGCTGTACACCGGTAGTTACTTTACGCATTTTTCTCCCTAGGTTTATTATAGGGTAGAAAGCTAATGGTAATATTATAAAAGATGCTATAGATAGCTCCAAACTTTGATATAGCATTATTACAATTAACCCAATAAAAGTAATAAAGTCCCCTATAGTACCAGTAAATACATCTGAAAAACACTTTTTTAGTACATTTATATCATTGGTAAAACGAGATAACAAATTACCGGAAGGGAAGCGATCAAATAGTTCTATATCAGACTTTATAAGATGAGAATAAAGCTCTAATTGTATATTACTTACTATTCTTTGTCCTATAAACTTTAAAGTTGAAGATTGGTAAAACGATGCTATACCTTTAACTATAATATTAAGCAATATTCCTAATGGAATTAGCAGTAACATTGAATGATTTTTTTGCAAAAATATATCATCTAGTATTGGTTGCATTAACCAAGCGTTCAATGCTGTTGTAATAGCCATAATCAATAAGCATATTGAAGCTATTGTTATCTCTTTTGCTTGAGGTTTGACATAACTTAGCAATATCCTTTTTAATAGGTAGCGATTATCAGCATATTTTGTACTATGAAGTTCTACACCATGACTTATGTTACTATCCATATTTTTTATATCTTAGTAAGCATGTATTACTTAGAAAGTAATGCAAATTTTTTATTAATTTAGAGAGTTAATTGTATTTAATTTATTTAGTCAAAAATTACCTAGTATAATTTTTAGCTTAACTATAAGCCTTTATACTTAATCTATTATTTTATTCCAAATCTTTTTAAATAACGAATTTTTATCTCCTTTATTACCACCATTACTTTGTTTTAGATTATCATTTTGATTATTATCTAATGTATTATTATTTTCAGAATAATTTTTCCTTAAATTAGGATTATTATTTCTCGCTCTCCTTTTTCGCTTATAATTTTTATTTTTAGGTTGATTACTATTTTCTGAATAATTAGCAGCTACATCTTCTGGATGATGATTAGAATGTGAAGATTTATCTGCTTTATCTTTAACATGAGCTTTATTACTGCTATCCGTATTGTATCTTCGTTGAGTACCAGACTCTTCTGTATTATTTCTGTTATTTACAGAATTTACATCAATAATATTTTTTTGATTATAAGGTGTATCAACTATACTAGATAAAGCTTCATTAGGCTTAGCACTATTTATTTTAGCATATTCTATAAAGAACCCATCAATTCCTGCTCTAATATCAATAGAAAATACTAATTTCACATGAAAATCATTCTCTAATTTTAAAATTTCTTCTTTTTTATAATTCATCAAATACATTACAACATCATTTGAAGCAGAAATTTCTAGAATAGATTCCTCATTTTTAATAGAAGAAACATCATTATGTACAGCGCGGAGTATAGCGGTACTAGTACATGATATCGCTCTAGTTTTTCCTCTCCCATTACAACTTTGACATTGTACAAAGCTTGTCTCTATTATACTATTACGCAGCCTCTGCCTTGTCATTTCTAGCAATCCAAACTCGCTTATACGACCTATTTGAGTACGAGCTCTATCTCTAGACAAAGCTTTACGCAAATCATCTTCAACAGCTGTGCGATTCCCAGCTTCTTCCATATCTATAAAATCTATTACTATTAACCCAGAAAGGTCTCGTAATTTTATTTGTCTAGCAATCTCATTAATTGCTTCTAAATTGGTTTTTGTTGCAGTACTTTCTATATTCTGCTCATTTGTAGACTTTCCTGAGTTAACATCTATCGCTACTAATGCTTCTGTTTGATTTATTACTAAATATCCTCCTGAGGATAGGGGTACAACATTGTCATAAAGTAAGCTAATTTGCTCTTCTATATTATAATAACTAAATATAGGAGCTCTGCCTTTATATTCTTTAACCTTATCAACATGCCTAGGAAGAACTAGCTTCATAAATTCCAAAGCGTTTGAGTACGCTTCTTTTCCTGATACGACTATCTCTTCTACTTCACTATCATATATATCTCTAATAGTTTTTTTTATGATATCACCTTCTTCATAAATGAAAGCCGGAGCTATAGAAGAGCTAGCATGCTCTTCTATACTTGAATACAATCTGGATAAGTAAACATAATCCCTTTTTATTTCAGTTTTAGTTTTATATGATCCCGCAGTACGGACTATTAAACTAGAATTAGGTTCTTTTTCTGTTAATTCAGTAATTAATTTTTTAAGTCGCTCTCTTTCTTGATTATCATCTATACGTTTTGATACAGCAGCAATAGGCTTATTAGTATTAGGCATGAATACGCAATAACGCCCTGCTAGAGATAGATAAGTAGTTAACGATGCTCCCTTATTACCTCTCTCTTCTTTTACTACTTGCACCAATATAGCTTGATCTTTTTTTATAACATCTTGTATACGATAGTTTTTATATACTTCATTAGCTAAAATTAAATCAATCTTTTGCTTTTTAGTAAACTCAGATTTCTTTCTTTCATCCTCGCTATCTTCATCCCAATTCAATTCTTCTGAATCTAATTTTTTATAGCTGGCATTAATTTTTTTTAATAATTCCTGCTTTTTTGCTTCGGAAATTTGGTAATAACTGTGATGTATTTCAGAAAAAGGAAGAAAACCATGTTTTTCTCCTCCATAATTTATAAATGCTGCTTGAAGAGATGGTTCAACTTTATCTATTTTTGCCAGATAAATATTACCTTTTATAATTTTTTTTAAACTATTTTGGTAATCAAATTCTTCTATAATATCTTTTTCACATAAAACTAGACGGACTTCCTCTTTATACGAGGCATCTATTAGTATTCTTCTTTGCATTAACAAAATTCCTTAATTTTATTTTTTATTTTAATTTATACTTTATTGCTTGGTTACAAGCTTTTATCACTTTGCTCTACTAGCTTATATTTTCATTACAATTAATTTAACTTAGCAAGCATAAAAATTTAATTTCATAACGTAATAATAAAAGCTCTTTCTTAAATTTTTGGTAAGGAATAAGGCTTCTATTTCAAAATACTTAAGATTGATTCTAGTATAAGATTTTTTACCATCACTTAACCAAAGCAACCATAATTGCTTCTATCTCTAGAAAATACTAACGTATATCTTTATCTAAATTGCTAATTAATTTCAAGTAATATTAGTTCATAGTTTAATAAAGCACAATTAACAAATTTTTTTAAACTCAATATATTTCAAATCTATGCTTTAATTTTTATATTAAAGCCTTTTAATTAAAAGATTTATAGCTAGCCTATAAGCTGGGTTCTGTATACTAAATTACTAGTATTGATGACTATTTATCTAGATAAGCTGTCACCAGCTTATTCATGCGATCTACCCATGCACCAAACTTTGGAGTAAAGCCGAACTCAATTAAATTGAGTTCATAGTGCATCTACTTGATCTTGCTTTTAGTGGGGTTTACTATACAATTTTTATTGCTAAAAACTTGGTGAGCTTTTACCTCGCCTTTTCACCCTTACCTATTACTAGGCGGTATATTTTCTGTAGCACTTTCCCTGAAGCTAAATCGCTCCGCCAGAGTTTATCTGGCACTATCACTCCATAAAGCCCAGACTTTCCTCTGTTAAATAACAGCAGTCATCTGGCTAGCTATATCAAATTAGTAAATTGAATAAATTTTTTATCACTAAAAAATATTTTTTACTAATTAGGTTCGGTATTATAAAGTAAACTTTTTCGTAATGCAATATTAGCTTAAAAAAATAATTTGCTTAGTTAATAGTAGTGATTATTGAAGTAAAAATAGCTTTATTTTTAATAATTTTTGTATTAATCTCACCAACTAAAAGCTTTTAACAAGCATAAAAAATAAAAAAAATTATAATAGCGATCTAAACAACAGTAATTATCAATTTAGTTTAGTTTGGCAAAAATAACCTTAAGTAAAAATTGATTAGGATTATATGAGTACAGCGGCAATAACTGGTCTACAGACTGCTCAAAAGCAAATACAAATAGAGTCAAATAACATAGGTAATACCAACACCGTTGGTTTTAAGAAGTTTGATTCATATTTATCAGCTTTGCCGCCGACTTCCGGAGTCATATCAAGTTCTTCTGTCAATGCAGCTAAGCCAGGTAATATAGTTCAAGATGACAGCGATCTAAGTTTGTCTATAGAGTCAAACAATGCAGCTATGTTTATACTTAAAGCTAAGGAAGGAGAGCAAGGATTTTCTTACATTTCATCATCATCATTTGAAACTGATCCTAATAATGGGAATATAGACCATGCTAAAATCTATGACCTAGTTGGTGTTCCTTATGATTTTAATGGAAGCGGTAATCTACCAGATATACAGGACTCTAATAATTGGACTCCAATGAAAGTTAGGGATTTAACTATGGAGGCTAAAGCTAGCTCAAAAGTTGATCTAGAGTATGTTTTAAATGCTAATGCCCCATCGAGTCAGGGTGGTCAATCTATTTTAGGACCAATTTCAGGACCTAATGCTGCGTTAGCACTAAAAGATTTATTGATTCCAGATACTTCCGATTTTGTTCAAGGTAGTAGCTTTAATCTTCAACTCATTACAAAACAAGATAATAAAGATGAAATAAAGAGCGTCAAATGTGTTTTCGGTGGAATGGCTCAGTCTCGTGCCATGAGCGATACAACAACAGAGCTATCTTCATTGCCGTCTAATTATGAATTCAATGTTAATGGGGTAACTATAACAGCATTAGAGCTTGGCGGGACAACAGCAACTGTCCGGCCCGTTACAGCAGAAATAAATAGTGCTAATGTCGGAGATGGAATAGTTGTTAATGGTGTTAGGTTTGTTAAAGGAACTGCTAATGGAGTAAATAGTGACGGAACTGAGGTAACTCTTGCTTCAGCTAATAATAACCATTTCGCTAGTGATATCAATTTAGTGATCAATGCAATTACTAACGCGACTATAACATTCTCTGCTGGAACAGGAATTGGCTTACCTGATTCAGTAATTGATAAGTTAGGTAGAAATACTAATCGATTTACTTCTGGTATAACAGGAGGAAATACTTTAACCATTAATAGGGTTGGACCTATAAGCTATAATGTAGGCGTTATAGCTGGTACTATGAGTATCGCCAATGGCGGTACGCCAATCACAACTCCCGGAGCAAGTTTTGATGTAAGTAGAACAGGTGGTGTTAACAATCCAACATTTTTAAATAATTTAGCTACTAAGTTAAATACAGCTGGAATAAGAGCTAATGTAGTCCCTGATACTATTGCTGCTACTTCGTCTATATTATTATCTCCTTCGAACGCAAATGCAAACTTAAAATTCGATGGCAAAATAGCAGATTTTCTCGATGTAGATTCCACTGAAGCTTTTATAACTTCTAAGAACGATAATTCATTCCGTTTCGCAAGTATGAAAGAATTAAGTGATAAGCTAAAAATTCTGGGATTAAAATCTATTAGCACTAACAATGTTAATCAGATATTTGTTAAAGCTGATCAAAACCAATCAGTCTCAACATCAACTAAACCAGGAGATAACTTGTTAAACAGCTTAGGCTTAGTAGAAGGAAGTTGGACCAGCGATTACAACCCTTATAATAGCAAGAAAAATTTAGCTGGAGGTGGTTCTATTCCCGACGCTATTGCCGAAACAAATCTCTATGATGCTCAAGGTATGCAGCATAGTATAAAGTATGGCTTTAAAAAGATTTCTTCTTCAGAATGGATAATTGAAACTTATCTAGATAATAAAGATATACTTACTGATAGAGGCGATGATGGCTTGATTCAAACTACTAGAGTTATTTTTGATAACGAAGGTAAAAACCCATCTTACAGCAATATTTATTCTCCTTATGAAACTAAGGTAGCTAATATCCGAAATCCTTTTGGCGATATTAGTACAGCAAACAGGTTAGGCCATACTATAGCAAACAACGATACGTTAGTAATTGATGGACAAATTTTTACTTATAATGCCACTCCTGGCGCGGGACAATTCAATAATTTAGCAACTTTAGCAAGTCAAATTAATGCTAATCCTAATTTAGCTAATACTGTTAAAGCCAAAGTAATACAACTTGACGATGGCAATTTTCAGCTAAGGCTAGACCGCTTCACCGCCGCAGCAGTAAATATTAGCGGTAAGGTAGCAAGTTTTTTAAATTATGGAACACCTGCAGATAACTTACCTACCGTGCTAGATGATGTAACAATAGATTGGAGTAATGGGGTTAAAGATTCTATTTTAGGTACTTCTATAAAATCACTTTTACAGACTGCTAACAATAACAAGGGTTTAATTTCTGCTGATGGTAATAAGAGAGGTAACATTATAAATACAGAGATAGATGTAGAAGGTAACGTAATAGGCAAGTTTGATAATAATGAGTCAGCTAAGTTATATAAAATATTAACCGCTACATTTAAAAATATTAACGGCATTCAACTTTCTGATAATAATACTTATCTAGAAACTTCTGCATCTGGTAAAGCAATTGTTGGAGTAGTTGGAGATAATGGCGTTAAGGCAATTAAGAGCCACTCTTTAGAACAATCTAATGTTGATATGGCTACTAGCCTTACTAACTTAACTATTTCTAGTCAGCGTTATCAGGGTTGTGCTAAAGCATTGAAAACTCAAAATAGCTTAACTGAGTATTTATTATCTCAAATGTAATAATTTGATATTTAATTATATATAAATCTTTTGTCTTATTACCTTATTATAATTTTTTAAACGATCTTATGATTGTTCATTTCGTTTAGTAAGGTAGTATAGTTAATATCAATAGCTTAGTCATAATGATTGAAAAAAAGTTAGATAAGGAAGCAATTTATTCCATAGCTCGCGCTAATATGGTCACCAATCAATTAATTCCCGTTGGAGTTACTGATCATAACATACTTCAAGCGATATCTAGCACACCTAAACACTTGTTTGTTGATAAGCATTGGGAAGAGGTAGCTTATAGCGATGGCGAGATACATGTGAATGAATCTCGCAAATTAATGAGGACTGAAGTTTTTGCTAAAATCCTTA
This sequence comes from uncultured Candidatus Midichloriaceae bacterium, assembly GCA_964387585.1. Taxonomy (GTDB): domain Bacteria; phylum Pseudomonadota; class Alphaproteobacteria; order Rickettsiales; family Midichloriaceae; genus CAYLWW01. The sequence goes on along the minus strand of CAYLWW010000001.1, from coordinate 25,786 downwards.
ACCTAGCTAATATAAAAAGGGAAAGAAGCAGAATACTTGATGTAGGATGCTGTTCTGGCTACTCAAGCGCTGTTTTAGGAATGCTTTCATTATCTGTAGTAGGAATTGATAATGATGATGACCTATTATCCAGGGCCAAGAATTATATAAATAATATTTTAAATTTAAAAAATATAAGCCTTTTTCCTAGTGAGCAAGTCCTAGGTAATTCTACTTATGATAGATCTTTTGATATTATCATTATTAATGGCTCGGTACATTACGATTATATCTTAAATCATTCAGCATTATTTAATTGTTTAGCGTTAGATGGTTGTTTGCTAACTATAGAACAGAAAAACAATTGCATGAAGATAGTAAAATATAGTAATGACAGAAATAGTATAATACGGAAGGAGATGGGTGATGCTTATGCGCCGCCTTTATCGATACTAGGCTAGATAATATACCTCATAGTAAAAAAGTATATAAAACGACAAGTAGAGCGGATAAAATCTTTATTTACACACCATTCTTGCTTATCATAAAGCTCACTAAGTAGCACTTTTAATCTATATTATTGATATTATAGCTTGCTTTTTAGCATAAAAACCACCTTTATATCAAAACGCAACAGCTAATGTTGTTAAGCTGTTTATTTTAAAATTAAGAATTATATGGAAAGTATTAAACATTTTAGAAAAAATAATAGAACATCTTCTGAAATACGTTTCTTGGAGTTTGAACCAAACTATCTTAGTAATGCCGAAGGCTCCTGCTTAGTGAAACTAGGGGATACTTGGGTCGTATGTACTGCTACTATAGATGATAAATTGCCCCATTTCAAAAGAAACAGTGGCTCCGGTTGGATTACCGCAGAATATGGTATGCTGCCCCGTTCTACTGATAATCGCATGCAGCGTGAAGCAATGAAAGGAAAGCAAGGCGGTCGAACTCAAGAAATACAAAGGCTTATTTCACGTTCTTTAAGGGCGGCGGTTGATTTAAGTCGTTTAGGTGATAGACAAATTATAATAGATTGCGATGTTATAAAAGCTGATGGCGGTACTAGAACTGCAGCAATAAATGGCGGCTATATTGCCATGTATTTAGCATTGAAATCCCTATTTAACAAAGGACTTATAAGACGAATCCCAATAATAAAACACGTCACAGCAGTTTCATGTGGTATAGTTAAGCAACAAACATTACTAGATCTTGATTATAATGAAGATAGTGGTGCAGAAGTAGATTCTAATTTCGTGCTAGCTTCGGATAATAGCATAATAGAAGTGCAATGCACTGCGGAACAATCAACTTTTAATGACGAACAAATGCTATCCATGTTAGAATTAGCTAAACTTGGTTGCAAACAAATACTTACAAAGCAAATGCAAGCTATTGGTTTAGCTTAGCTTTTTCAGTGATTATAATAAATTTTCTTAATTTTTTAACCGAATAAGTAAAAAAATATTTTAAAAAAATATTTTAACACTATTGAATATAGTACTATTGATGAATATATAAAGATTAATCTAATAAATTTATTTAATAAGTTTGATATGCTTTTGACATAAAAAACTGTTTTGATAATTAAGTTACAAAAATTCACTTTATAGTAATTATTGTAGAAATTTATCCAAGTACTTTTAAGTACACATATGTATTTTTAAAATAGTAAAATCTTTGAGAGGAGTAAAAATGAGTAAAATTATAGGCATTGATTTAGGCACAACTAATTCTTGTATAGCTATTATGGATGGTAAAGATCCTAGAGTAGTAGAGAATTCTGAAGGAGCGCGCACTACTCCTTCTTTTGTAGCTTTTACTGATAAAGAGAGGTTAGTAGGGCAATCTGCTAAACGTCAATCTGTAACTAATCCTCAAAACACATTTTATGCTGTTAAGAGATTAATAGGTAGAAACTATAAAGATCCTCGTACTAAGGAATTAGCGGAAAAAGTTCCTTATAAAATAGTAGAAGCTAGTAATGGTGATGCATGGGTTGAAGGCCGTGGCGAAAAATACGCACCTAGCCAGATAAGTGCCATGATACTACAAAAAATGAAAGAAACAGCTGAAAGCTTTTTAGGCGAAAAAGTAACCAAAGCTGTTATTACTGTTCCTGCTTATTTTAACGATTCACAACGTCAAGCTACAAAAGATGCGGGTCGTATTGCTGGCTTAGAAGTTCTTCGAATTATTAACGAACCTACAGCAGCTGCTTTGGCTTATGGCTTAGATAAAGTCGGTACAAAGACTATTGCTGTATATGACTTAGGTGGTGGTACATTTGATATATCTATTTTAGAAATAGGAGATGGAGTTTTTGAAGTAAAGTCAACTAATGGCGATACCTTTTTAGGAGGAGAAGATTTTGACTTACGTATATTACAATTTTTGTCTGATAAATTCAAGTCTGATACAGGCATAGACTTATCTAAAGACCCCCTAGCTTTACAACGATTAAAAGCAGCAGCTGAGCAAGCTAAGATTGAACTCTCTAGTGCTATGGAAACTGAAATAAATCTTCCATACATCACTGCTGATGCCTCAGGGCCAAAGCACTTAAATGTTAATTTATCACGAGCTAAGTTAGAGAGTTTAGTTGATGATTTAATAGAAAGAACAATTAGTCCATGCCAGGCCGCTATTAAAGATGCTGGAATCAGCCCTAGCCAAATAGATGAAGTGGTATTAGTTGGTGGTATGATAAGAATGCCAAAAGTAATACAAAGAGTAAAAGAATTTTTTGGCAAAGAGCCACACAAAGGAGTTAATCCAGATGAAGTGGTAGCAATTGGTGCTGCTATACAAGGAGCTGTTTTAAGTGGAGATGTTAAAGATGTAGTACTGCTAGATGTTACCCCTTTATCTATAGGAATAGAAACATTAGGTGGCGTTTTTACCCCATTAATAGAACGCAACACTACTATACCTACTAAAAAGAGCCAAGTATTCTCAACCGCTGAAGACAATCAAACTGCTGTTACTATCCGTGTGTTTCAAGGAGAAAGAAAAATGGCAGTAGATAATAAGCTATTAGGGCAATTTAATTTAGAAGGTATACCACCTTCCAGACGTGGAATGCCACAAATTGAAGTAACTTTTGATGTTGATGCTAATGGTATTTTGCATGTATCAGCTAAGGATAAAGCCAGCAATAAAGAACAAAGAATAACAATACAGTCATCTGGTGGATTAAGTGAAGAAGAAATAAAAAACATGGTTAAAAATGCAGAAGAAAATTCAACAGCTGATGAACAACGTAAACAATTAATAGAAGCTCGTAATAACGCTGATAGCACTATTTACTCAGCCGAAAAAAGCTTAGAAGAATACGGCAGTAAGGTATCAGAAGCTGATAAAGCAGCTATGACTGGTGCTATAGAAGAGCTGAAGCAAGTGATGAGTAATGATGATGCAGAAGTGATAAAAAATAAAACAAATGCTCTATCCGAAGCCATGATGCGCATAGGTCAATCTATGTACCAAAGTCAATCTGATGCGAATCCTGCTGACCATGATCATAAGCAAGATGCTGATAATACTCATAACAGTGATGATAATGATAACGTAGTAGATGCTGAGTTTGAAGAAATTAAAAATAACAACAATAAAAATAATTAAGTTATTTTTATAAATAACTTAGGTCATATCAAAATAAAGAGTTGGTAAGCGTTATACAGAGCTAGGTGTACACCGAAAAAATCGTAGATTAGGTAAAACCCAGCGCTCTGAATACGCACCAAGTCTTTGTTTGTTACCAGAGGTTTATTTATAGGCATCTAAAAACTATTAAATAATAAAAGTTAGTTAAATATAATCATTAGTTAATAACTATTTATAGATGCCTTCTTTTCACACCGAGCGTTTATTAGAATACGACATATGGCATATTTACAACCTGATAATCAATGTTGAAGATTATCCTAATTTTGTTCCATGGTGCGTTAATAGTAGAGTTATAGAGCGTTCTGATGCCAATATAATAGCCGATTTACTGGTAAAATTCGGTCCCATTACTGAAAGTTATAGATCACTTATTAAAATCACCCCTCCTTTAATACAAGATATTGATAACAGTACAGATAACGAAAAATCTTTAATTTGCGCTAATGTTCAAGTCAGTATGATTGATGGACCATTCCGCCATCTTAATACTATCTGGCAAATGAACTCTTATGCAAAAGTGCTTAATAACAGTAGAGATTTAATAACTGACAACACTACAATAACTAACTTCAGTATCGATTTTGCTTTCAAAAATAGCGTTTTGGAAAAATTATCCAAAATATGGTTTAAAACTGCATGCGAACTTACCATGAAAGCTTTTATAGAGCGTGCTAGAAAGGTATATAGCTCTGACAAACAAAAATTTGGTCTTTGACTAATCGCCTTAATAACGCTTTTGTCAATGTATACCAAAGAAAACTTGAACAGTTAAAATAAGTAGTGAGCGTCAGCAAAGGACGAAATTTGACAACGCAAATGTGTTGAAGTATAAAAGTTATATATCTCCTCATAGCCCCTTACTAAGTCATTACAACTATTTTATTTTATGCAAAAGAATAGTTTTTCTTTCCTATGCTTATACTCTAAACAATTGTCAAATTCAGGGTATTTCTCATTCATAATAAATAAACCCAATTTACTCTCTAAGTCATCTGTTTGCTTAATTTTATCCTGGGAATAAAATCGTGTAGAAAATTGTAGCGGCATTTTATAAAAGTAAATATCCATTTCACCATTTTTAGCTAATATTTCATTTGCTTTAGCTATTATTGGTTTAGAAGATACCTTAAATTCAAATTTCTGTATCATAAATAAAGCTAATGATATAGATAACATGCTTATAATAGCAAATGAACTTAGAGGTTTTATCCTTATTCCGCTTTTAATTATAAGCCTTGCTAGGAGTATAGAGAAAGGTAATATTGCAGTAGTAGTATAAGGTATAAGTAAGTTACGTGCAAAAGTGAAAAAAACTAGAGGAGTTAAAGTACATATTATTAAATAATAATCGAATTCATCTGAAATAAGCTTTACTTTTTTTCGTAATACTAAGAAAGCGAAATAAATATTCCACGGTAAGGTAGCTATAATAAAAAATAACCAGATAATTCCCATAGGTTGTGAATGGGCTTCACCATACATATCTCCGCTCCATCCTTTGATAAGAAATCTGTTAAAATGCTCTCCAACTATAAAGTATTCGAGGAAGCCAGGATAACTTATTTCTGCCAAAATATACCAAGGTAAAGCTAATAATATAGTAATTAATATTCCCTTTAATATAGGCATTTTGAAGAAAAATTCTTTCCATTGTTTTCTTTTAATAACAGTAATATATATAAAAATAGGAAGTAAGCTTAGCACTAAGCCAGCTAATCCCTTAGCTAAAATTGCTATAGCTAGAGCAATAAAAAATAGATATCCGTCTAAAGAGTTTTTTGCTTTTCGTAAATGAGAAGACCAAAAAGAAAGTAAACTAAGAGAAACTCCAAAAGTTAAGGTTGCTTCAGTCATCACTGACCCGGCAACCACGTAAAAAAGTAAAGAAGTTACGTATACTAGTACTGATATAATAGCAACTTTTTCGTCATAAAGTTTTTTTAAGGTATGATAAGCGTAAACAACTAAAAGCAGCATTATCAAAAAATGAGGTAAGCGACCAGCAAACTCATTCAGTCCCAAAGACTTAAATGATAACGCAGTAAGCCAAAAGGATAAAGGTGGCTTACCCCAGAAAGCTACGTCTGGATATATATAAGGCATTAACCAATCATTTTTAAATAGAATACGCATAGCAATTCCTGCATATCTAGCCTCAGTTGTGTCATAAAAATCATAAACACCTAACGTAATAAACCTTAACGTTAAAGCAGATAATATCAATATCCATAAAAATATTTTTGTTTTTGACAGCACTTGTAATAATACCTTATTGAGTAATTTGAAAAATCTGATAATAGTTTAAATTATTAAATTTAATAATTATAATCTATTATCAATATGTAATGACTTAGCTATAATATTAAACCAATTGTCATCGTCAACTAAAGAATTACTGGTATTTTCAATACCTACTACATATAGATGGCTTTTAGCTCTAGTAAGAGCAACATATAGTAAACGTAAATTCTCTTGATCTAACTTATAATTATTCTGAGCTTTTATTTTTTCTACTACAGAATTAGTAAAGTCTTTTATAGTGCTAACCACAAACCAATCTTCACACCAAATTATCCTATCATTTGGTAAATTATCCGATAAGCTTGCATCTGCTAAAATCACTATTTCGGACTCTAAACCTTTTGCACCGTGCACAGTCATAACTTTGACACTATCAATATTCCGGCTATTTATTTTAAAGTTAGATACTCCTTGATCAAACCATTCTATAAAACCAAGTAAGCCATTGATGTTCTTTTCTTCAAACTCATCAATAACTCCTAAAAAACAGTCTATTATAGCTTCTGCATAACGGCCAAAACATTTATTATAAGCTTTAATGATATAGTAATTATCATGATATAAAACACTACGATAAAAACTAGATATAGAGGTTGATTCTTTATATAAAGATAAAAAATTCCTCAAATATTCACAGTATTCAAAATCTCCATACTCTAGCTCATTCCATAAACTACCAGATCTTTGATATGCTAAAGTAAATAACTCTTCCTCATTCATACCTATTATAGGTGACTTTAACAATATGGCTAGATTCAAGTCATCATCCGGTAATAAAACAAATTTCCCTAGTGCAATCAAATCATTTATAATAATATGTCTATCATTGCCACTAAAAGTAAAATCATGCACTGGAATACTTTTTGATTTCAAACACATAACTAAATATTCTTGGAGTAAGCAACGCTTCCTAAATAATACTAAAATATCATTAGCTTTGTTTCCATTTTTTATAAGCTGCTCAATCCGTTCAGCTATTTGTTCTGCTAAGTAATCATCATTGTCATGATACTTTAATTCATTTTGTTGTGAATTAATATTCCAGTTAACTTCGTTATATTTTGTTTTTATTGATTTTTCAATAAATTGTTCAGGAAGAGTAATTTTCCATAATTCTATTATTCCAGCCTTATTATTCCAGGCTAAATGTTTTATTTTAGCATTGCTTTCATCTAAACCAAAAGCATTTAATACTGATGGCTGTGCGCATATATTATTCACTAAATTCAATATAGTGCTATTACAACGGAAAGAGGTATCTAATTCTATATTCCTCCAAATCTTATTTACTTGCTCAAATTTTTCTTGATAAAATTTATTAACTTGTTGAAATAAATCGGGATTTGCTCCTTGAAATCCGTAAATAGACTGTTTAAAATCACCAACAACAAATAAAGTACGATTTATATCTCTAGCCCCTAATCCGGAATAAAATTCGCTCATCAGCAAATTTATTAGATGCCATTGAGAAGGGCTGATATCCTGAGCTTCATCTAGTAATATATGGTCAATTTTGAAATCCATATGGTACAGTACTACATCTGAAGTATTAGGGTTTTCCAATAAATTGATAGTATGCATGATTATATCATCATAATCAAAATAACTTGAAATACTCTTGCTATATAAATAGCGTTGCTGAATTGCAGCTACTAACACATGGAATGAAGAGGTAAAAGAAGCGCATTTTTGGGTATGTATTGCTTGAGATAGAGAAACTAATCTGCTCTGTTCATTAACAATAAATTCTTTGAACTGAGGATAAATTTTTAAAAATGATGCTTTTATGGGCAATCTAACCCTTGCAGTATACTCATTAGTTAAAAAAATGTTTAAGTACTTTGAAAAATGCTGAAAACGCCATTCCATATCATATTGAGACCAATTTAAGAATAATTGGCTAAGCTCTTCATCATACTCAATCAACAAAAAGCTAAGTTCTTGATAAATCCCATTATCTATTGTTGTTAAATAATTATAGATTAAATTATCTTCAGTAACTTTATATTCAGCTCCTAAGCGTTTATATATATCAACATGTAAAGAATTATAATCATACTGAATATATTTGCTTGTATTTTTCCCTTTAATTACATATTGGTTTAAATATCGCATTAATTTATCTTGTCGGGATAAAGTGTTGGTTAATAAATTAACCAATGTGCCATAATCATATATAATAGCTAAATTTTTTATACTTTTTGATATTTCCTCTTCTAAATTCTCACTATTTTGAAGTACATCGTTTAGAGCATTTTTGATTAATTCTTGTTTAGTAAATCCATCAAGTAATTTACTTCCTAAATCTGCGCCTTTATCTAGGTCAAGTATAATTTGACTGTATTGTAGTATGCGAATGCAAAAGCTATGTAGAGTTTGGATTTTAACTTTATCTATATTATGAATAAAATATCCTAGTAAAACCTTAGCTAATTTTAGCTCTTCATTATTAGGAGAAGTTCCAGTGAGATTTGTGATATCATCGACTAATTGAGTATCATTAGCAGAAAACCAATATTCTAACCTTTTTTGCAATCTGTCTAACATTTCAGCTGCTGCTGCATTGGTAAAAGTTAAACATATTATATTATCAATTTTAACCCCTAAAAGTAATAAACGTAATATACGATCAGTTAAAACTTTTGTTTTACCACTGCCAGCAGAAGCTGATACATAAACTGATATATTAGGATCTGAAGCAATTCTTTGCTTGTCAATTACATTATTACTAAAAAACACCTTAACCTGTTACAAAACTGTTTTTCTAATATACCTTTATTATATAGCTTACTAAATATAAGTCAGATTATTTAAAATTATCTAATCAGTAATATTTTTATCCAAACTTGTCTATTCTTTTAAATAGTATAGTATATACTATTCTTTGATAAAAAACTTAATAGCAAAACTAGAAAATATAATGAATAATTTCGAGTTTGATAAAATTATAGTAGCCATCATTTTAAGCTTATTAGTTTTAGTAGTTAGTGATAATCTAGGTAAATTATTTTATGGCAGTGAGATGATAATAGATAAGCCTGGCTATAATATTACACTATCGAATGCCCCTAATACAGATAGCCCTAAAGCAGCTTCTTTGCCTGAAGTGTTGGATATAAAAATGATAATGGCATCAGCAGACGCAACTAAAGGAGAAGAAGTATTTAAAAAATGCTCTATCTGTCATACAATAGCTAAAAACGAACCTAATAAAGTCGGTCCTAACCTATGGAATATTATAGGTTCGATATCAGCAAGTAAAATAGGTTTTGCTTATTCAGATGCAATGATGCAAAGAAAAAATGCTGGAAAAACTTGGACTTATGAAGAAATATATAGATTTTTATTTTCCCCTAAACAATATGTAGCTGGAACAAAGATGGCATTTGCCGGGATCAAAAATGATCAAGATAGAGCAAATGTGATATTATATTTACGTAGTATGGCAGATACAATACAGCCACTACCTTAATAATTTAAAATTACCTTAATATCTTATATATGTTATGGGATAGCTTTAATTTAGCTGATAAACTTATATTTATTATAGTTTTAGCTATAACTATAATTTTAAGTGTTATAGGAAGGTTTTATAAAAAAATTTGTAAAAATGACTCAATAACAACAACAAATAATGAATTAGATTTCATTAATAAAAAAGATGTTAGTTTTGTTGAGTATTGGTTCATGGGCAGACAGCTAACCCTGCCCTTTTTTGTAGCAACTTTAGTTTCCACTTGGTATGGTGGGATATTTGGTGTCACTCAAATAGCATTTGAACATGGAATACATAACTTTATTACCCAAGGCGTATTTTGGTATATAGGGTATGTAATCTTCGCTTTTTTTCTGGCAGAAAAAATCCACCTCTCTAAAGCTTTAAGTTTACCAGAAATAGCTAGCAAAATGTTTGGACCAAAATCCGCTCGAATAGTAGCTTTTGTTTTATTAGTTAAAACTTTACCGATAAGCTATGCTATAAGTATCGGTATTTTTATCAAAATATTTTTTGGCCTTAAGTTAACAGAAGGAATTATTATAGCCTGCTTTTTAGTAGCTTTATTTAGTTATATAGGTGGATTTAGAGGAGTTGTATTAAGAGATGCTTGGCAATTTTTTTTAATGTATTTTGGCGTTATTAGTGTAGTAGTATTTTCTATTACCAATTATGGCGGCTTCACATATTTACATAATAAATTACCCCAGGAATACTTTAGTGTAAATGGCTATCATGATACTGGGACTACAGTATTATGGCTTATAGTAGCGCTTAATAGCATCTTAATTAGTCCAGTATTTTATCAGCGGTGTATAGCAGCAAAAAATCCACATACAGCTAAAATAGGTATATTAATATCCGCTTTATTTTGGTTATTTTTTGATATTTGTACTACATTAGGGGGGATGTATGCTAAAGCAGCAATACCAAATGCTGATCCTGTAGATGCTTATTTAATTTATAGCCTAGACTTATTACCATCAGGTTATAAAGG
>CAYLWW010000001.1:11997-15328 GCA_964387585.1 uncultured Candidatus Midichloriaceae bacterium | reverse complement strand
ATTTATAGGTGGAGTGCTGGCTACTATACTATCTACTTTAGATGCTTTCCTCTTTGCTAGTGGAGCAATAATAAATTATGATTTGTTTAAAGCCTATAAACTAAATCGAGGGCTAGGAATAATAATAGCATCAGTTTTGACCACATTTATAGCCTTATGTTTTGATGGTCGTATAGAAGATTTATGGTTATATATTGAAAGTTATTGCGGTATGATAATTGCTTTACCTTTACTCTTAAAGGTTTTGGTACCACAAAAATTTATTATAAAAGATTGGCAATTCGTTTTTTATTCTTTATTATTTTTAATACTTAAGTGTTTATCAAAATACCTACTAACAGATTTATACATAATGAATAATGAATTAAATTTTATAATAATAAATTTAATTATATTGTTTATTTTTTCATGTTTTAACTATACTATTCTAATAAAAAATAATTGATATTTGTCTTTGATAAACCACTAAAATAACGATCAATATAAATGACTTTTTAAAATATTCAATTAAATAACATCATGGTAAAACTTGTTTATGGCGCAAAATGACATAGCTTTAAAACAAAAAAAGAAACAACAATCGATACTTCATTATAGGACCTATAAGTTACTAGGTAGTATAATGTCTCTATTCAAGAGAATTTTAAAAGTAAGAATAGAAAAAAAAGATACTAAGTGCAGTAAAATAATTAATAAAAACAGTGCTTTTAGGCAGGATTTTTACGATCATTCTAGTAGTCAAAGCAAACATAACAAGTATCGTACAATTAAGATACTACCAACTAAGAAACATTAAAAAAATCAAACCATAGAGCTAATAAATAAAAATTTGCTGTGCTATTTAATAGCTCGTGTAATATCTTTGAATGCTCTCCTTTTTAGGACTCTAATTCTTTCATAGTAATTACCATTTTACAGCATATTTGGTACTAGCCTACGCATAGATCATTCTATACAAATTATGCTTATTTATCGCCTGTTTTTAATACTGCAATGAATGCACTTTGAGGTATATCAACCTTACCTACAGTACGCATACGTTTTTTCCCTTCTTTTTGCTTATCCAACAACTTACGTTTACGAGTTACGTCACCTCCATAACACTTAGCAGTTACATCTTTGCGTAATGCACTAATAGTTTCTCTAGCTATGACTTTCCCTCCTATAGCAGCTTGTATAGGAATATTGAATAGATGTCTTGGAATTAGATCTTTTAGACGCAAACATAATTCACGCCCTCTAGATTCAGCTCTAGTACGGTGTATTATCGTAGACAAAGCATCTACAGGTTCTGCATTTATTAATATCACTACTTTAACAAGCTCACTACGCCTATAAGAATCAATCTCCCAATCAAAACTAGCATAGCCTTTGGAGCATGATTTAAGTCGATCATAAAAATCATACACAATTTCATTTAGAGGCAACCTATATACTACCATAGCTCGAGAGCCTATATAAGTAAGGTCTAATTGCTCACCTCTTTTATCTGTACACAAAGATAATACAGCACCAAGAAAATTATCGGGAACCATTATAGTTGCTTTAACCCATGGCTCTTCCATATATTCTATTTTTACTGGATCAGGTAATTCACTAGGGTTATGTAATTCTATTATTTCACCAGAACGTAAATGAACTTTATAAATTACGCTAGGAGCTGTAGTAACGAGACCCAAATTGAACTCACGCTCTAATCTTTCTTGAACTATTTCTAAATGTAATAACCCTAAAAAGCCACAGCGAAATCCAAATCCTAGAGCACTTGAGCTTTCCATTTCATATGAAAAGCTAGCATCATTAAGATGTAACTTAGCTAAACTTTCTTTTAGCTCATTAAATTCTCCGGCATCAGTGGGATATAATCCACAAAACACAACTGGTTGAGTGGGTTTAAAACCAGGTAAAGGCTCAACACTTGAGTTTTTTTCATCTATTATAGTGTCACCAACTTTGCAGTCAGAAACTTGCCTTATTGAAGCAGTAATAAAACCTACCTCACCAGCCACTAATTTTTCAATAGTTTTCTTTTTAGGGGTAAATATTCCAACATTTTCAACATTATATGTAGAATCATTCGACATCATTTTTATTCGCATGCCTTTCCTTAATTCTCCTTCTACAACTCGAATTAAGATAACTATACCCATATATTGGTCATACCAACTATCAACTAGCATAGCTTTTAAGGATGATTTACAATTACCTGTCGGCGCCGGCAGCTGATTTACTATTGCTTCTAATACATTCTGTATTCCTAAACCAGTTTTAGCGGAAATTTCTATAGCAGCGCTAGTATCAAGGCCTATTACTTCCTCTATTTGCTTTTTTACACGCTCTGGATCTGCTGCAGGCAAATCTACTTTATTAAGTACTACTATAATTGTATGATTATTATCTATAGCTTTATAGACATTTGCTAAAGTTTGCGCTTCTACCCCTTGACTCGCATCGACTACTAATATAGAACCCTCACAGGCAGCAAGCGATCTACTAACTTCATAACTAAAATCAACGTGTCCTGGAGTATCAATCAAGTTTAACAAATATTCTGTGCCATTACTAGCAGTATAACATAAACGAACGGTTTGAGCTTTTATAGTGATGCCACGTTCTTGCTCTATTTCCATAGAATCCAAAACTTGAGATGTCATTTCTCGTTTCTCAAGCCCACCACAAAATTCTATCAAGCGATCAGCTAAAGTGGATTTGCCATGATCTATATGAGCAATTATAGCAAAATTTCTTATATTATCTATAGATATTGATAACATTGAGTTATATAAATTAAACAGCTTTAAATAAAGTTACTAACAATCAACCAACTAAAATTGATAAATAAGCAACTATTGGTAAGATCTCTTTCTTCATAATATCATTTTAATAGCTATAATAATAATAATGAAGTTAAATTATCGATATGAATTTATTTTTTTATTAGCTAATACTTTCTAATCTAAGTATTAATTAAACTAAGATTGTTATAAAAACAATAAAAACAATATAGTTTAGCTAAACTATAGCTCATTAGATATTTTATCTAACTATAAGTAAAATGAAAAATTGATCATAAAAAAATGGCTAACAAGGCAAATGAAAAAATTTTAAATCTTAAAAATCTTACAAAATGCTTATGGTATGCTGCTATTGATATGGTTAAGCATGATGGTATAGAACATGCGGGATATATTGCATTTTTACTAATGGTGGGGATATTCCCCTTTCTGGTTTTTTTGGTTGCAATAGTAGGTGTGCTAAGTGAAACTTACTTAGGGGATCAAATTTTTTCATCTTTAATAAAAATTGTATTAAATAGTCAGTGGTCTAATTT
>CAYLWW010000001.1:0-11987 GCA_964387585.1 uncultured Candidatus Midichloriaceae bacterium | reverse complement strand
CCTCCGAGTAGTTTTTTAACTATAGCAATATTAGGGGCAGCATGGACTGCCTCCTCAATTTTTGAAGGATTGCGCACAATACTAAACCGCGCTTATAGAGTAAATAAAACACCCACATATATATTACGTAGATTACTGAGTATCATAGAGTTCATGATGGCTATTTTTATAATAGGGATGATCATAATCATTTTTACTATATTGCCACTTATTGCTGAAAGTTTAGATAAATACTTTAGCGAGACACGTAAAGCAGAAATGTTGTATTTTCTCTTAGTTAATATAAGCGAATTACAAACTATTACTATGATGTTTCTTGCATTCAATTTAGTTTCATACTTATATTACTTCTTACCTAATTCTAAACAAAAGTTTACGCATACATTTCCTGGTACTATAATCACTTTGCTAGGGTGGTGGTCTTCATCTATAGCTTTCAAATATTATGTTGTTTCATTTCCTCAAATCAATATGATATATGGAAGTATAGCGGGAATTATTGTTTCATTATTATACTTTTATATATGTAGTGTAGTATTTATATTTGGAGCAGAATTTAATTATCATTATTTAATGCAAATAAAACAACAAAATTTAAGTGAAGAGTAGTAAAGTAAATAAGATATAGCGTTATAGCAAAACTTTTAAGCGCGTGATTAATAGATTATTAAAACAACTTTTTAGTAATTATTGCAGGAGTTAAGTTCATGTGTTAAGTTCTCCTTTTAATCAAACAATAAGTTAGCTTATAGTATTTAAGAGTTAAGCTTTCTTTTTGTGCTGAATAATTAAAAAATTAAACGAATCCAAGCAATTAATCAAAACCCATAGTAGTTATGGATAATCCTAAGCATATAGCTATAATTATGGATGGCAACGGTAGATGGGCTAAACAAAAAATGTTACCTAAGAATTTAGGCCATCGTTATGGAGCAAAAGCTGCTGAAAAAATTATCAAAGCTTGTAAAGAATTAAATATAAAATATTTGACTTTATATGCTTTCTCTTCAGAAAATTGGCAAAGACCAAAAGCTGAAGTGAATAATCTAATGATGTTACTAAAATCATACTTAAAAGATAATATAAGTAAAATATTATCTAACGGTGTAAAAATATTGTTTATAGGAGATCACAGCGAATTAGACATCGAAATACAAAACTTAATGCAAGATGCTATTGAAAAATCAACAAACAACTCTGATCTTACATTAATTTTAGCAATCAGTTATGGCGGACGTAATGAAATTAGGCATGCTGCATTTGAGATGTTAAAATACGCAATCAGCAATAATTTTGATAAAGAGAGTTTAAAGCAGTTACCCAATAACTTCTTTGATCGCTTTATGGTAATGAACAATATTCCAGATCCAGATCTATTAATTAGAACTGGTGGAGAACATAGAATAAGCAATTTTTTGCTTTGGCAATTAGCTTATACCGAACTATATTTTACTGATAAGTTATGGCCAGATTTTGATGAAATTGATCTTAAACTAGCTATAAAAAACTTCGCTAATAGAGAGAGGCGTTATGGAAAATAATAATTTAGATAAATTATATAAACCATTTTATAAAAGCAATTTATTCAAACGTATATTATCCGCGATATTACTTTTACCCGTTGTATTATACGCTTTATATGATGGTCAATATATATATCTGGCTCTAATTGCTAGTATATCAGTGATAGCTTTTGTTGAATGGCTCTTAATAGTAAATAATAGTAATTCGTTAAAGACCATAGCAAAAATTGAATGGTATGCTCTTGGTCTTATATATGCCTTATCCTTTAGTTGGGCAATAATTTACTTACGCAATTCTGACAATGGTTTGTTACTAGTATTTTGGCTGTTGTTAACTGTATGGAGCACTGATTCTGGAGCTTATTTTATAGGTATATTATTAGGTGGGCCTAAAATCGCTCCAAAGATAAGTCCAAATAAAACTTGGTCAGGATGTTTAGGGGGTATTATATCGGCGATATTAGTAAGTTTGATTTTTAATCGAGTGTATGGTAGTACTATTTTACCTATCAATTATATCATAATGTCATTAGCAACTAGTATAATATCTCAGTTAGGAGATTTATGGGAATCTTACTTTAAACGTCGTTTTAATGTAAAGGACAGCAGTAATCTTATACCTGGACATGGGGGAGTATTAGATCGTATAGACGGTTTAGCCGTGGCTTCTATATTTACTGCGTTAGTACATTCAGCTCTTAGCTAATTATAATATAAAAGTTTACTCTATTAATAATTATCAGAGGCGTAATTGAATTCATTGAAACCTAAAGAAATTTTAATTTTAGGTTCTACAGGCTCCATAGGGTGTAGTACTGTTGAACTTTTAAAAAGCCATAAACATCTATACCGTGCTAAAACATTAGTAGCGGGAAGTAATGTAAAAAAATTAGCTGAACAAGCTATAATGCTCAAACCTGAAAATATAGTTTTAGCAGACGAAAAGGAGTATAAAAGTTTATTAGAAATATTATCACCATATCCGGAAATAAATATTTTTGCTGGAAAACAAGCTGTGCTAGATCTAGCTAAAGCTGAATATGATGTTTCTATATCCGCAATAACCGGAATATCTGGATTGGAACCAACCATAAGTGCCATACCTAACTCTAAGGTACTAGGATTAGCAAATAAGGAAAGTCTTATTTGTGCCGGTAGGCTAATGTTAGATCTTGCTAAAGAAAACAATACTTCGATAATTCCAGTAGATTCAGAACATAATGCTATATTCCAGCTTTTAGAATATAATAATAACCGTAATAATATAAGCAATATAGCACTAACCGCTTCAGGTGGACCATTTTGGAATTTTTCTTTAGAAGAAATGTCAAATGTAACTCCTGAACAAGCCTTAAAGCATCCAAAATGGAACATGGGTAGCAAAATTTCTATAGACTCAGCCACTATGATGAATAAAGGAATAGAAGTAATTGAGGCCGCCTATTTGTTTGACATAGATTTAGATAAAATACAAGTTTTAGTACATCCAGAAGCGTTAGTACATGGAATGGTGTATTATAGAGATGGTAGTACTAAAATGTATTGCAGTAAAAATGATATGAAGATACCTATAAGTTATGCTTTATCTTACCCAAATCGAGCATCACTAGATGTTGCAATGATAAATTTTGCCGATATAACTAATTTATCATTCTATAATCCAGATGATAAACGCTTCCCTTTATTAAATATTGCCATAAACGCAGCTAAATTAGGCCAATCTGCAATAATAGTTCTTAACGCAGCAAATGAGATAGCAATTAACTTATTTTTAGCTAATAAAATAAAATTTTTAGATATAGCAAAAATAGTAGAATACAGCCTTGATAAATTTACTAGACCAACAATTAGCTGTATCGAAGATATTATTAAGTTACATATGATGGTAACAGATAATTTACGTATTCAATATCACTTTGATAAATAAAGGTTATTAAAAATAAGTATGAATAATATTACAATGACAAAAGTAGGTGATGAGTTTCGAGTTAACACCTATACACAAAATGAGCAAGCGGGTGCTTCTACAGCAAGCTTATCAGATGGTAGCTTTGTAACGGTCTGGGCAAGCAAAGCAAAAGTTAACTCTGCGTGGAGTGTTTGGGGGAAAAAATATAATATTGATGGTGGTTTAAATACTGATGAATTTATAATTAATACTACCACCACAGTAAACCATATGCTTAGCACTCATCCATATACGTTTCATCAAATTATTCCCTTAAGCAATGGGGGTTTTGTGGTAGTATTTGAAGAGCAAATATCTGGTAAATATACAGATTATTCTGGTGGAGGACAGTGGAGAGTTAAAGCTAGAGCTTTTGATAATAAAAATGTCGGGGGAGATGAAATCACACTTAGCAGATTTACGCAATCTATTACTTTTTTTTCGAAATCGTAAATCTCAACTTAATTTAATATAGTAGTTTTTATTATATAAATTCAACCCATTGTTGATTTTTCAATCTAAAGTTGTATAAGCTTGAAGCGATAAGACTTCCTCACATGACTTATTTTTTGTAAGGTAAGGTGAAATAAAAAAATATTTTGATAAAAAGTGTAAAATGTCTGAATTCAAAGTAAATACTTATACTGTAAATGATCAAATTAAGCCAAGAATAATAGCTTTAATTAATGGCGAATTTATTATCACTTGGAGTAGTAATGGACAAGATGGCAGTGGTTATGGAATATATGCTCAAAAATATGATGCTAATGGCAATACTGAAGGTTCTGAGTTTAGAGTGAATAATTATACACTGAAATCGCAATCGACTAGCTCTGGGATAAGTTTTAGTGATAATAGCTTCGTCATTACTTATACGGCTGAGGATAGGGATGTGTCTAATCGATGGGTGGCTTATGCTCAAGCTTTTACTCCAAATAGTACCGCAATAGGAAGTGAAGTAAAAGTTGCAGATGGAATTAACTCGTATGTAAGTATAAGTAAATTAGATGAGCAAAGTTTCGTATTAACGCAACCATTAGCCTGCACTCCTACTTTGTGTGGTTTGTTCTCGGTGCAACGATATGAAAAAAATATTAATCCATTAGGTACTCAAATTTCTATAAACGATCAACCCAATTATCCTGGTTATATTAGAATATCGACTCTTAAAGATGGAAATTTTGTAGTAATATGGCCTTCAAACCGAGCTTATAACACCATAACAGAGCCTGGATACATTTATGGGCAAATGTTTAATAGTGTTGGAAGTACAATAGGAAGTAAATTCCAAGTTAGTAGTTTTCCTAGTGGGCGTAAAGATCTTTTATCTGTAGCTGCACTTCAAGATGGAGGTTTCGTTGCGGTTTGGACACAACAGAATGCTCAGGATGGCTCTAAAGGAGGTATTTTT
The DNA here is from genome assembly GCA_964387585.1 of uncultured Candidatus Midichloriaceae bacterium. Taxonomy (GTDB): domain Bacteria; phylum Pseudomonadota; class Alphaproteobacteria; order Rickettsiales; family Midichloriaceae; genus CAYLWW01. Next base: position 7,105 of record CAYLWW010000001.1, on the reverse strand, counting down.
GCTCAAAGGTATGATAAAAATGGCATAAAGATAATGGGCGAATTTCAGGTAAATACTTATACCAATGATGAACAAACCACTCCGTTTGTTAGTAGTTTAAATAATGGCGAATTTATTATTACTTGGCAAAGTAATGGACAAGATGGCAGTGGTTATGGAATATATGCACAAAGATATGATGCTAATGGCAATACTGCAGGTTCTGAGTTTAGAGTAAATACTTATACTACAGGCGATCAAATTTTTTCGAGTGTAGAGTCTTTAAGTAATGGAGGATTTATTATTACTTGGCAAAGTAATGGACAAGATAGTGATGGTTGGGGTATATATGCGCAAAGATATGATTCAAGTGGCAACACTGTTGATCAAGGCACGCCTATATTGCCGCCAAACACAGCACCGACTAGTGGAGCTCTTGCCTTATCAGTTGCATCAGGAGGCCAAGCTGGTGTTAATTTTGCCAGTGTTGTTAGTGATCAAGAAGATTCTATTAATGCACTGAAGATCAAGATCAAAACACTACCTATTGCTGGTAAGTTATACGACAAAAAAGGTAGTGAGGTTGCGATAGATAGTATTTATACTGTAAGCGAATTAGTATATAAAGAAACATCCACAACGGCTACATCTGATAGCTTTACATATACTGTTGTTGATACTAATAATGCAGAAAGTAACCAATATACTGTTGGGATTGCAATCAACGATCCTGCCCCATCTCCAATCCAAACCTCTACTTCAACTACTCAAGAATCTAGCCGTACTACAGAAATTATAATTACAAGTTCTGTAGTATCAGCTAACACTACACCTAGTTGTAGTAATACTACATTTTCAGTAACCCCTAGCGGTACTGTGACAGTTAATCTAACCAACAAGGTGAGTGATAATGAAGATACCGATGATAAGTTACAGGTTAAAATCAAAAGTACTCCTAAAGCTGGTAAATTATATAACAAATCTAACCAAGAAGCTGTAGTTGGTAATGGTTATGCTGTAAATGAGCTGCAGTATAGGGCTGGTAATGCTCCTGTAATTGATAGTTTTAGTTATACTATACTTGATACACAATTGCTTGAAAGTAACCAATGTACTGTTGGGATTGCAATCAACGATCCTGCACCATCTCCAATCCAAACCGCTACTTCAACTACTCAAGAATCTGGATTTAACACTACACCAAGCTGTACTAACTTTTTCCTATTAAGCAACACTGGTTCTAGCGCTATAATAGATTTTCAAAGCAAGATTAATGATAAGGAAAATTCTTCCAGTAATCTAAAAATAAAGCTATATAACCTACCTAAATGTGGTAGCGTTCTTGATATAAGTAGTAAAGCTGCAATTTTAAGTAAATTATACGATATAGGTGAGTTGCTCTATACCGCATGTAATACCGCCATCAACGATAATCTAGCCTATAGTGCAGTTGATATTCAGAATTTAGAAAGTAACCAGTGTACCGTTGGGATTATGGTAAGTGCTCCAGCTTCTAATGCTGAAATTACTATAAATGATAATGATGTCACCGGCAAACTATGGTTTCAATTAACTCTAGGTTTAGGTATACCTGTGATTGCTACAGTTGTAGGAGGAATAATACTTAAGAAGCTTGAATTATGTTGTTTTGCCCCTAATAAGAGTTCGCCTGTGGGTATCGCTCTAACAGAAGGTAGAGAGATAGAATTAATTCTATATTTGAGCTCAAAAGTTAGCTTTGATTACAGCAATAGTGGCACTCCTCAAAAAACCTCATGGATAGGCAGCAAAGATGCAATACTAGCATATGATTATGATGACAGCAACATGGTAGATTATGCAAGCAAAATAGTGCTTACAAGTTGGTGTAAAGAAGCTAAGACAGACTTTGAAGCTATGTTATGTGCGTTTGATAGTAATAAAGATCAAAGATTCGACAAGCAAGATACAGAATTCAGTAAGTTCTATCTCTGGCAAGATAAGAATCAAAACGGAGTTAGTGAAGCAGGTGAGTTGACTAGCTTACAAGAAGCTGGATTTGGCTACATAGATTTTAGTATACAAGAACCAGTACATGGGATTATGAGAGAAGAATATGGGGTGCTAAATACAGCAGAATTACACTGGGAAGATGGTAGGGTAACTAAGGCCTATGACCTGAATTTTAGTCATGAATAATCAAACTTCATTACAATGAGATTTATTGTCCATTTAAATGCTTTAAAACCTCCGTCTTCAGACGGAAAAACTTCAGTCAAAATATTTTACAAAAATGACAGTGATATGTTAGAAAGAAAATATGCAAACGCAAAGCAAAATGAGTGATCTATATAATATAAATAATGATAAAAAAATAACTAAATTAGCAGTTATAACTTTGCTAGTTACGACCTTCATTGTATTAATAGGGTGTATTCTACTATACTCAGCAGCGGGGAGTAATATTCATCCGTGGTGCTTAAAGCAATTTATTACATTTATCATTTTTGTTTCCGTAGCGTTAATCATTAACAATATCCATATTAAATTTATTTATAAGCAATCATATAATATTTATATAGTTTGCTTATTACTTTTATTATTAACTGAATTATTTGGACATAGCGCAATGGGTGCCCAGCGTTGGGTACATATAGGTAATATTAATTTGCAACCATCAGAATTAATGAAAGTAGCTATAATATTAGCTTTATCACGTTACTTTCACCAGTTATCTTACTACGATATACCCAAAATAAGTGCTATTTTACCACCTTTAATAATCCTAATGCTTCCTACTGCTTTAATACTAAAACAGCCAAATCTAGGTACCTCTATGATTATTATATTGATTACTGGATGCATATTATTTGCTGTAGGAGTACGCTTATGGAAATTTATAACAGTGCTGAGTATAGCAATTTTATCTTTACCATTGTTTTGGATTTATTTATTACATGATTATCAAAAAAAACGTGTATTAACTTTTTTGAATCCAGAAACGGATATTTTAGGTTCAGGATATAACGTGATGCAATCTAAAATTGCTATAGGATCAGGAAAAATCTATGGTAAAGGTTTATTTTCTGGGAGTCAAAGTCAGTTAAATTTCTTACCAGAAAAGCATACAGATTTTATTTTTTCTATATTATCCGAGGAATTGGGGTTTTTAGGAGTAATTTTAATGCTTACTTTATATATGGTGTTAATATCATTATGTTATATTGCAGCTTTAAGATCTAATAACCATTATGGCAGATTGATATCGGTAGGAGTAGGAAGTATGATATTTACCCATGTCTTAATAAACTTAGCTATGATTTCAGGAATGATACCCATAGTTGGTACACCTATGCCATTATTGTCATATGGAGGATCAAACTTAAGCGCTTGCTTAATATGTATAGGATTGGTAATGAATGTTATCACTTATAGCAAAGTAATAATTAGGAAGTAAATTATAAATTATTGAGTGTATAAAACTTTAATAATTTTTCTTACAATTAGCTGAATAATTAAATAATTATTTAATTGATTTATTATCACTAGTTGACTTATATCGCTCTGCTGTTTAAATTATATATTTGCCATATAAAAAATATAGACATAGTAAAAAAATGGTACAATTTTTATTACCTGCTGACTCTAGGGTAATTCCAGGTAAGGAATATAAAGAAAACGACAGTAGTAACAATAATGTTATTACGTTCAAGATATATCGTTATAACCCAGAATCAGGAGAGAATCCGAGGTTGGATACTTATCACCTTGATTCATCTAAATGCGGTCATATGATATTGGATGCTTTAATAAAGATAAAGGACGATGTAGACTCTACTTTAACTTTTCGCCGATCATGCAGAGAAGGAGTGTGCGGCAGCTGTGCTATGAATATAGATGGAACTAATACACTTGCGTGCACTAAACACATATCTGATATTAAAGGAGAAATAAAAATATACCCACTACCTCATATGCCAGTTGTAAAGGATTTGGTAAGCGACTTAACAGATTTCTATAAACAACTTGCCTCAATAGAGCCTTGGCTTAAAGCTGAACCAAATAGTGACCCCAATAATGAGCAATTACAGTTAGAAAAAGATAGAAAAAAGTTAGATGGGGTATATGAGTGTATCCTTTGTGCATGCTGTTCAACTTCTTGCCCTAGTTACTGGTGGAATGGGGATAAATTCCTTGGCCCAGCAGTATTACTGCAAGCTTATAGATGGATAATTGACACTAGAGATAATGCCCAAGAAGAAAGACTTGATTATCTTGAAGATAAATTTAAGCTTTATCGATGTCATACTATAATGAATTGTTCTAAAACTTGCCCTAAAGGTTTAGACCCATCTAAAGCAATAGCTAACATGAAACATATGTTAGCTAACAGATAATTAAAATAAAGATATTACTTATATCACCTCTTGCTATAATATATGTTAGCTAAAACTATTCTGACTAACATATATTATGCTAGTTATTAAAATGATAATTACACATCACCTAATTAAGGTACTAAAAAGAACCTTATAATGTATAAAAGCAATATATTAAAATTTAAATGCAAATTTATAGAAAAATATCTCTTAACAGCAAAACAATAACACTAAAGTTTTTGCTCATATTCTTAAGTATAATTATATTAACTAGCTGTAAAAGTAATAATACTGATAATGATAATAAGTTATTATCATTAAGCGATATAAAACTTTATCAACTAGGAATAGAAGAAATAAAAAAAGATCGACCAGAAGCAATAGCGAAATTTAATGCATTAGAACAATCGCATCCTTATTCTAGCTTAGTTCCTAACGCACAAGTTATGAAAGCATACGGATATTATAAGCAAGAGAAATTCGATGAATCTATAGATGTGATAGATAGTTTTAACCAAAGCTATCCTAAACATAAATATAGCGAATATATGTACTATTTAAAAGCATTATGCTACTATGATCAGATGGTTGATATTGGACGTGATCAAAAAATTACCGAACAAGCAAAAACATCGCTATTGAATGTTATAGAATACTTTCCTCATTCTGCTTATAGTAAAGATGCTAAATGGAAATTGGATTATGTCTTTAACGCCTTAGCTGCTAAGGAAATGTCGATAGGTAGGTTTTATTCTAAAGCAGGCAATAACATAGCCGCTATAGTACGTTTTAAAACCGTAATAGATTTATACGATACTAGTATGTTTATACCAGAAGCATTATACAGATTAGCATATTCTTATAGGCAGCTAGGAATATTAACACAAGCGAAAATTTATGCTTTAGTTTTAACTTATAATTTTCCTGATAATTATTGGACAGATAAAGTACGCGATATTTCTAATTAGAATTAACTAATTAAAACTTAAGTCAATTTTTCACTAAGAAAGCTTTTTAATTAAAATAAGATTTTTTATCAATATTTTTAACTTTATGTTTAAAAACACTTTAATTAAGCTATAAAAGTGATGAATTTCTTTTGTAAAATATTAATTATTTTCTTAATTAGTACTTTATATAGCGTGATAGATAATCAGGCTATTGCTAGCAGCAATGCTACCTCTACTGAAATTGAAGGAAAAGATCTCAATAACAATGAAGAAGACTGGGAAATCACCGAATTAACAAATTATAACAGCATAGTATACGATCCATTTGAAAAGTTTAACAGAACAATTTTCAAGTTTAATAGTGGTATTGACAAATTGATCCTTAAACCTATAGCTAAAACATATCTTAATATATTACCAAACCCTTCACATAGGAAAGGAGTTAAAAACTTTTTAAATAATTTATGTGAACCAAGTTATGCACTTAATAGTTTATTACAAGGAAATCTAAGAAATTTTTTCTTATCAACTTCAAGGTTTATAATAAATTCAACCTTCGGTATATTAGGGCTATACGATGTTGCCGGTAAAAATAAAATATATAGCAAACCTTTAAAATTGAGTAGCACAATGTCTTATTATGGAATTGAAGCAGGACCATACTTAGTGCTACCATTTCTAGGACCAAGCACTATTAGAGAAGCAACAGGGATATATATTGATTTTGAAATAGATCCAATCAATATATCTTTATCACATAATAATCACGCTAAAATTGTATATTACAGATTATTACTAAGCTTTATTTCGGAAAGATCAGAATTACTAGGATTTAGTCAAAATGTTTCTGAAATATCTCTAGATGAATATGCTATGGTACGTAGTTTATATATACAACATATAAATAATCTAACTGATCAAAATTGAAGAAATTTTAAGGAAGCTGAAATTATTGATTGTGCAAAAACATACTAGGCTGTAAAATTTACAAATCTAATTAATAATAAAAATCAATAAAAATTTCTAACGATGCAAATTTTATCAATCTCATTTAATATGAGAAAAGTAGTAATTTTTAAACTCATTACTATCATCGTTGCTGTAACTTTTTACTCACTGATGCAACCTATAAATTCTGCTAAGGCGGATATAAAATCTGTAGAAAATTTCATAAATGATACTGCCAAATTAGTTTTAAACATAATTAACAGTAATGAAGTAGAAACACTAAAAGCACAAAAGCTAAAGCAATTATTTCAAGCAACAGTAGATATAGATTGGATGGCTAAATTTGCACTAGCAAGAGTATGGAGACAACTTAACACTGAGCAACAATACAATTATTTAAATGCATATCGAGATTACCTAACTCAATCTTATGTATCTAAGTTTAGAGAGTATAATGGACAAGAGTTTACAATTAGTTTGGTGAAAGCTCTTGATAATAATCAGTATATTGTAATGACCAGCATGGTATCAAATTCTGGTAGTAATAATAAGTTAAATGTTTCATATAGGTGTAAAGAATATAGCGATGGAAAAATTAAAATAATTGACATCATAGGCGAAAACATAAGCCTATTGACTACACAAAGGTCAGAATTCAGCTCAATTATTGCTCGTGAAAGTATCGAAGCATTAATAGAGATCTTAAAAAGCAAGGTTACCTCGAATTAGCATTTATAATTGTTAGACAAAAAGAGGTAAGCGTCAGCGAATCCGCGAAATTTGACAACGCAACCGCAACTTGCTAAAACCTTAAAGATATAGTAAATTACCTTGTAATTCAGACGTGAATAAAATAAGGTTTTAAATTTA